>NZ_CABSQO010000056.1:0-17521 GCF_902479755.1 uncultured Tissierella sp.
ACATTGTACCATACAGAGGTTGGAGTCCTCAATTTTCATTTAAGTTTACAAAACGGATATTTAAAAAAGGAGGAGAAATATGAATTACGAAGTAAAATCACTCAGTTCAGAGTTAGCAGAAACCTTTGTTGAATATCTTGGAAATTTGGATTTTGCCCATGCTCCCCATTGGTCTACTTGTTTTTGCAGATACTATCATACAAACTGCTCATTTGAACAATGGCAGAATAGAACGGGAGAAAAGAATCGTACAGAAGCAATAGAGCAAATAAAGCTTGGAAATATGAAAGGTTACCTAGTTTTTGATGGAGACAAATGTATCGGCTGGTGTAATGCAAATGATGTACGTGAGTTTAAGAGGCTAGAAGATGATATTAATCATATAATAAAGGAGAAAAAAGTTGGGTGCATAATTTGTTTTGTAATTCATCCTGGATATAGAGGAAGAGGTATTGCTAGACTTGTACTTAAGAAGGCAATTGAGGATTTCAAAGCACAAGGCTTTGATGCAGTTATAGCACTTCCAATAGAGATTAAGGAAGCGCCAGAAAAGGCCTATAGAGGGACATTTGCCATGTATAAGGAACAAGGTTTTGAGGAAATAGAGAGACATGACAGTTTAAGTATAATGTGGTTGGAATTATGATAGAATATTAAGGCTTTCTATTTTATGATGGTTATAATGCATTCCTCCCCTTAGAGGGGATAGAATAATATTAGAAATCATAATTTGTGTTATAGTTTAAAATATGGTGTTACGATAAAAGTTTAGGATTATATATAATGAATATAATATAGTTTTTTATATTGGCACTCTAAATAAGGATAAAAGGTGAAGGAATGAATAAAGAACGATTAAAAGTAAAATGTATAGGTATAGATGAAGAGGGTAAAGGAATAGTAAAATTAAAAGGGAAAGAATTTCATATAGCAAATCTACTAGAAGATGAAACAGCAATAATTGAAGTAGTCAAAAACAAAAACGTGGAAACTGTTAAGTTAATAGAGATGGAAGAAGAATCTAAATATAGAGTAAAGCCTTCATGTCCTTATTTTAATAAATGTGGAGGCTGTCAAATTCAACAGATGTCATATGAGGGGCAAAGTAAGTTTAAGCAAAGTAAAGTTGAGGATTTATTAGGATCTTTCTGTAAAGTAAATGAGATATTAACTATGGAAGAACCCTATTATTATAGAAATAAGATTCATTCAACATTTTCCCATGATAAAAAAGGACAGATTATATCTGGATTTTATCAAGAAAATACTCACGATGTAATAAATATAGATAGATGTATAATCCAAGATAGCAAAGCAGATGAAATCATAGAAACCATCAAAGGCTTTATGAAATCTTTCAAGATGAAACCTTATGATGAGGATACAAAGGAAGGTTTTCTAAGACATGTGCTTATTAAACGCGGTTTTTCTACAGGTCAAGTTATGGTAGTGCTAGTAGTAGCATCAAAGATATTTCCGGGGAAAAATAATTACATAAAAGCTTTAATAAAAAAACATCCAGAGATATCTACTATAATAATGAATATAAATAATCGAAAAACATCTGTAGTTCTTGGTAATGAAGAAATAGTTTTATATGGAAAAGGTTATATAGAAGATATCCTATGTGGGGTAAAGTTTCAGATTTCAGCAAAGTCATTTTATCAAGTAAATCCTATTCAAACAGAAGTATTATATAATAAGGCAATAGAGATGGCAAAGTTGAAAGGTAATGAAACAGTTATAGATGCATATTGTGGAATTGGAACCATAGCATTAATAGTTAGTAGAAAAGTTAAAAATGTAATAGGAGTAGAAGTAAATAAGGATGCAATAAAGGATGCAATCAAAAATGCAAAACAGAATAATATTAAGAATGCATATTTTTATAATGATGATGCAGGAGACTTCATGGTGAAACTAGCAAATGAAAATAAAAACATAGACCTAGTAATAATGGATCCGCCTAGATCAGGTAGCGATGAGAAATTCCTATCATCCTTAGTTAAATTATCACCAGCAAAGGTAGTATATATATCATGTAACCCAGTGACCCAAGAAAGGGATTTAAGGTATCTAGTGAAGAATGGATATAAAGTAATGGAGATACAGCCAGTGGATATGTTTCCTCAGACGGCGCACGTTGAGACGTGCGTACTTTTGTCCCACAAAAATTCGTAAACATCTCCACCGTCCTTATAAACCGGAAAATTGAATAAAATGGACTTCAGAGGTAGCTCTGATTCATCACATGGGAAAATCTCTATTTCTTTGATTAGCGAAGAAATTAGAGATTTTTTCTCTTCATCGTTGATTTTGTCATATACCTTATCGAAGTTTGCCAACAGAGTGTAGATGTTCTCCAAGGTAATAGCATCTTGCTCCACAGCCTTGCGGCGTAGCTTTACGTCCTCAATTTTTTCTTCAAGCTCTACGATGATGTCATATAGTCCGTCAAGCCGGAGTGTCATATCGTGGAGCTTGCGTTCTCTGAAACGGGTATCCTCCGGCAAGCTGTCAATTTCATTTTCAAGACGGGTTTTATTAAGGTCTACTTCTCTAAGCTTACTCTCGTAATTTTTCAGCTCTCTGTCAAGAGTAGAGGTGTCAATCTGTTTTCCTATTTTTGATTTTATTTCAGTTGCAAAATCCTCATTCTTAATAAGCTCTCGGATTGCTTCAATGACAAGCGGCTCAATGTCAGTTTTTTTAAGCATTGCTTTGTAGTCACAGCTTTTTCCTCTTGCGGTGCGAGCCTTGCTGCACACATAATAGTAAATCTCTTTATATGTACCGTCCTTGTTTGTCCATGCGTGTTTATTGGTGTACATCGGTCCGCCGCATTTAGGGCATTTTAAGATGCCACTTAGCAAATGTGCCCTATCTCGACCAATTTTAGAGGGAGATTTTACACCTGTTATTTCTCGTTTTTCATGTGCCTGTGTCCATAGTTCCTCACTGATGATAGCATCGTGCTGACCGTCTGCGAGAATGTAGTCATCTTGGTGGACTTGGCGATATTCATTCTTAGTGCCTTTGACCTTTTCTCTTGTGCGTCTACCGAAAGCAATTTTTCCATAGTATACAGGATTGTCGATTATCATTCTGATAAAATGGGTACTCCATTGGGTTAGTGTACCGTTATCCCGTTTAACCTTTTGAATACCTTGTAAATTAAGATAGTTGGCGATTTTATAAAATCCCATATTCCCATGTACATATTTATCAAAGATAATGCGTACCGCTTCAGCTTCATCTTCTTGGATAAAAAGCTGCTTATCTTTAGGATAGTAGCCATAGGGAGCAAAGCCACCATTCCAACCGCCTTGACGGGCTTTTTCCTTTCGTCCGTTCATAGTCTGCTCAATGATGTTTTCACGCTCTATTTCAGCAACAGCAGACAGTACAGAGATTAAGAGCTTTCCGCTTGTCTGTGATGAGTCAATTCCCTCCTCAATGCAAATCA
Organism: uncultured Tissierella sp.; assembly: GCF_902479755.1. Classification (NCBI taxonomy): domain Bacteria; kingdom Bacillati; phylum Bacillota; class Tissierellia; order Tissierellales; family Tissierellaceae; genus Tissierella; species uncultured Tissierella sp. The sequence continues at coordinate 3,467 of NZ_CABSQO010000056.1, forward strand.
AATTCACACCAAAGGATTGAATATGCTCCAAAGAATTAAGAATGTCGGCGGCATTTCGTCCAAAGCGAGAGAGCTTGTAAACTAAAACATAATCAATGCCTAAGCCATATTCAATATCATTGAGCATCTGCTTAAAGGCAGGTCTGCCCTCAATGGATTTGCCAGATTTACCTGCATCTTCATAAATGTCAATAATTTCCATTTCTTCTCTATCTGCAAAACGAGTTAGGCTGTTTTTTTGACCATCTAAGCTGAAGCCGTCAACCTGCATTTCGGTACTTACACGAGGATAAAGTACACATTTTTTTCCACTCCTATTCATAGTCATACCTCCAATATTATTGCAAAACATCATCATTTAGCATGATTTAACTCATTTAAAACTTCTGAACCGTGCTTTTCAATAATCTGTGAAAGCACATTTATGAAATCTTGATATGCTTTAGTTTTAGCATACATTTCATTAGGCTGAGTAGTTTTCTCTGTGTTTTGCGATACTTTTTCGATATTTTCCATTTGCAATCACCTCCAAGTGAATTGCTTACATAAAGTATAAGCAATTTTGTTATTTATGAAAAGTTTGTCATCATATTAGAAATAGCATAATAAACGCACCGCAAATTTACATTGAATAAAAATGCGGTGCGATAAAATTCACCTGTTTGCCGTATTTGCCACGCACCCCGACAAAGGGGATATTTTGAGTTGCTGTTGGCACAGCCATCATAGTCCCACAGTACCGTAGCTTGTCCTTTCAAAAGCCACGCATACCGCAGGAACTCCCTCCGTTTTAATCGTATTGAGGGCGAAACGTTACGAAGTATCATTATCCCTTATGTGGGTCATTGCGGACGAGTGTGCTAAACTCGGTCTAATAGTCCATTTTGTCGCTCGGGCAGTATTAAACTCACCTCCCTATACTGCTGTCTTGGCGATGTCTGTTAAGTCGCTTTGCCTTTCGGCTCACATAAGTAATGTACTCAAAATATCGTATATGAAATTGTCAAGGTACAGTAGGAGATAAGCACTCCTCTATATACCGTAACAAAAACAAGCGGTATTCGGAACGTGATTACAAATATTTTTTCAGATATTTTTCAATGCTATGTAATCCTCGTTCAATAGAAATCCTAATGGCTTTTTCACTTACTCCTTCAGCATTTGCAATGGCTGTCTTGCTCATACCAATAAAGAAGTGAGTGCAGATCCGCTTTGCCTGCTTGTCCGGCAGAGAGGCAATAGCAGCGTGAAGCTGTTGACTTGTGAGCTTACGCTCGTAAATCTCATAAGGAGAGAGCGAAACAAACAAGATTTCATGTTCAATCCCATCACCACGGTCAAGTGAGTAATGGGCATTATAGCGGTATTTCTTTCTTTCGTAGGCAACCTCTGCCTTAGCAAAGTTCTCAAAGATTATTGCCACTTCATCAGGTACTTCTAAAAATGTATCTCTGGTGTAATATGGGTAATAGTTTTTTAAATTTATTGTTTTCATGGTTTACCATCCTTTCAATTTTTGTGGGTAGCTAAAATTGAAAGGACGGTGGTGGAGAACGGCAATGAGGCTCTATAAACGAAAAAATGCCCGACTGAGAAAAACTCAATCGGGCATAGCAATATTCACATTCAATTAGATGATGTGTAAGTTCAGCTATATAGCCAGAAAATTCTATAAATGGAGATAGGCCTTTTTTAACGGATGGTAATATGATAATAAAGTTTGTATAAAATCAAACACAGCGACGCCTCCTAAGATACCGCTGTATACCTAAAAAGGGGCGACTTTAATACATCCACCATATATTACTTTTGGGAAAGGAAACGGCGGTTTTTATTATTGGTTTAAATCTGTTATTAATTTCTATTTTTGTTATTGGTAAATACAGTGTTAAATGTAATATTTTTTGGCAGTTAAAGCTAGAGGAACAATATCTATTAAGCACAGATTATTGACTTTGCATCTTTTTATCTTCAAATATTTTCTCGTTAATTAATGCTATTAAGTTTTTGCACTTTAATAAGAATGTCTATTTGGGTATCCGTGAAAAATTGATTTATATTATTTAATGGAAATTTCCAAGGGCTTAAATATTCCTCAATAACATCAAATTGCTCATTGTCAGCGAGTTCATAGTTTGGCATTGCACAAACTATATCTTTTAGTTTTGATACTCTATCAAAAAATCCTATCGGAACTGTATAGGCGGCATATAACCCACCAGGAAAAATCTTTTTTACAAATGGTTCTGCAATTTCTATATTTTCTGGGACTGTTATTAGCCTCTCAAAAATATCTATATCCGCATTGCCGCACTTATCAAACTGTGGAACATAACCAAAGTGTCGCATAAACGAAATCTCGTTGTCTAGTTTTATATCTCCCATAAAATCTATTATTGCTTTCAAACTGTCTTTTTCTGGTGACGTACTAATACATTGAATTGAAGCAACAGACATTGCAGGGATTTGTACAAATCTAATATCTTGTGTATTAATCATGGCGATTCTCCTTTTATCTTATAATTCATCTTTAAGCCCTGACACCGTGTCAATGTCAAGACTTATATTTTACATTTTGTGACTTGAAGTATAAAAAAACAAATCGTATACTAATAACGAAAGGGGTGAACAAATGCTAAAAATAGGTGATTTTTCAAAACTGACGCACGTTTCTGCAAGAATGCTGCGCTATTATGATAATCAAGGACTGCTTAAACCATCTTATATAGACCCGGTTACTGGCTATCGGATGTACTCTGCGGATCAGGTGCCGGAACTGCAAAAAATTGTACTGTTGCGAGACCTTAATTTTGGAGTAGCTGAAACTACGCAGTTGTTGCAAAATTGGAATAATTCATATCTAACACAAAGCCTTCATGACAAAATTAGGGATATTGAAGAAATTATTAAAATAGAGCAAAGGCGTATTGAGCAGATTCGTTCTGCTATCGTACATATTGCAGCAGATAAATTTGACCAATATTATAATGTAACAATAAAATCTATACCCTCGTACCCAGTTATATCTCTTCGACGTAAGGTGAGTAACCACTTTGATGAGGGAACACTTTGGAGCGAACTTATGGATTTTGTTCATCATGAGCATATTGAGTTTGATAGAAGCAGTCAAAACAATGTTGCAATTTATCACGACGATGAACACCTGGACTCTGGTGTTGATATTGAAATATGTCTTATTGTAAAGCGGTTAGGCAAGAACAAAGGGGCTTTTACCTATCGTATGCTTGAAAATATTGATAAAATGGCTTGCATGATGGTTTATGGTCCATATGAAAATATTGCAGGCGCTTACTATTCTTTTGCAAATTGGCTTGACAAAAACCACCCATATACTATGGGAAGTCCGTCTCGTCAGGTCACAATTATTGACCATGAGGATACAGATAACCCAGAAGAATACCTAACAGAGATACAAATCCCGCTAATTGAAGTATGATTTGAAAAGATGGGCTGCCCCTTAGGGCAAGCCCTATTTTTCTTGCATTTTCTTTTGAACCCAAATGCCCAATAGGATTAGTGCAATACCAGGAATTACAAAAGGTAGAAGGATACTGATATTTGCTAAAGGGCCGAATACCATCATGCCAAGTGGTGTTGACAGTGAGGACAATAAATCTACATAGGAAAAGGTGCGACCCATATAGGATTCCTCGGTATTCTCTTGTATGTGAGTGATTAGCGGTGTGTAATATAGAGGACTGCCAATTCCCATTAGGAACATCATTGCGGCAAACAGTAGAATACCACGTGCGGGCAGCAACAGGAGCATCGTCATTCCAAAAACGATAGATGACAGCCCAATGAGTTTGAAGTGAGGAATTTTTAGCTCTCTATATGCCATAAAAAGACTGACTGACAGTGCGCCGATTGAAAACGCTGTTTCTATTACGCTGAGTATCCAAACTTCACCGCCCACATTTTTAGATGCTAACAGTGGCGTAAGCTGTGAAGCCGGAACGACCAGAAACTGAAACACGGTATATAATAGAATTGCACTGCGTAATGCCCTAGAATTCATGATGTAACGAAAACCTTGCACTAGCTCCTCCCGCGTATTTTCATTTCTTTGCAGTATTTCACACGATGGCATAATAATAGTTGCTAAAATAATAATACTGATTACGGCAGTTAAAACATCAATTAGAAATACATACTCCATATCCATAAGACTCATAACAAGACCGCCAAGCCCCGGCGATACCAATTGAATGACACTCCACACACCGGTATTGATACTGTTTGCTCTCATCAATTGTTCCTTTGGAACAATCTGTGGCAATATACTCTTTGAAGCAGGAAGTTGTATGCCTGTTCCAAAAGAACGTAAAGCATTAAAGAAGAACACCCAGCCTACATTATCTATACCGCTAAAAAAGAAAATTGCCAGTATTAAGGTAGAAAGTGCTATCATTGAGTCGCTTAAAATCACAATACGCTTAGGTGGATAACGGTCGGCGAGTATACCACCGTATAGCGTTACCAAAGCTTGTGGCAGAAAAGTTGTAATGGTAACACCTGCAACCAAACTGCCAGAACCAGTTCCTAAAGTAACATACCAGATAATTGCTAACGATACGACGGATGAACCAAGCAGGGATATTCCTTGGCTCACAATATATGCCGTAAGTTTATACTGCCACGTTTCTTTCTTCAACATTCTCATTCGTTTCCTCCTCACAGATATCTGCCAGTAACGCTTGCAGAATTTCTTTTAATCTCCTCCGGACTTCCCTCGGCTACAATCTGCCCTCCGGCGATTCCGCCCTCCGGTCCAATATCAATAACCCAATCAGAGGCTGTGATAATTTCGGTGTTGTGTTCAATAATGTATAGCGAATGACCTACGTCAACCAATTTACGGAAAATCAGCAGCAGCTTTTCAATATCCTGAAAGTGTAGCCCAGTTGTTGGTTCATCTAATATATAGACCATATGCTTTTTCTGCTTTCCGCTTAGTTCTTTGGCAAGTTTCAGTCTTTGTGCTTCACCTCCGCTGAGAGTAGCAGTGCTTTGCCCTAGTTTTAGGTAAGGCAGTCCCACTTCATCCATCAGGGACAGCTTTTGTACAATCTCTGTAACATCTTCAAAAAGAAATATTGCTTCGGATACATCCATATGCAAGACATCGGCAATACTTTTCCCTTTGTACAGAACCTCCAGAACACCCTCCTGATAGCGACTGCCCTTACATTCTGGGCAAGTAACGTAAGTATCTGCCATATACTGAAAAGCGACTTTAATTTGCCCTTGACCTTCACACACAGGGCATCCACCATCCTTTGAGTTGAAGCTGAAATGGCTTTCATTAAGGCCAAGATCATAAGCTCTGGGTTGTTTTGCAAACTGGCTACGGATAGTGTCAAAAACGCCAATATAGGTTGCAGGGGTTGAGCGTGAGGACTTTCCAACTGGACTTTGATCCATCTGGACAAACCCATCAATATCCTCATATCCCTCAAAGGAGAGGTAGCTGGAATCGACACACCTTTGATAGTTAATTGCCTTGTTTAGTGCTGGTATCAAGGCACCAAAAATGAGTGAGCTTTTCCCGGAACCGCTTACTCCAGTAATACAGCACATTGAATGAAGTGGAAAACGGACGTTGATATTTTTGAGATTGTTGCCAGTACATCCGTTTAAAGTCATCCACTTGTGAGGATTTATTGTGTTTTCTGGCTCACATATTTTGCTATTGCTAAGAAAACGTCCGGTAGCAGACAATGTATTTTTCATAATTTCATCCACAGTTCCTGCCGCCACAATTTCACCGCCAAAAGTTCCTGCACCAGGGCCGACATCAACGATATAATCAGCATTTAGCATTGTCTCTTTATCATGCTCTACAACGATAACAGTATTTCCCTTATCTCGTAAATGCTTGATAGTGTCAATCATCAGATGATGATCTCGTGGGTGCAACCCGATGGAGGGCTCGTCAAGGATATAGGTAAGACCAATTAGTTCACTGCCAAGCTGGCTAGACAACCGTACACGCTGTAATTCACCACCTGAAAGGGTTGGAGCGGTTCGACTCAAAGTTAAATATGGCAAACCAACTTGCAAAAGATTTACAATTCGATTTTGAATTTCGAGCAGGACTTCTTCGGCTTTGCTTTTCTGATTTTCTGAAAGCAATTCTTGCAAGCTACATACCCAATCCCAAAGCTTGTCAATGGGCATCTTTGTCAGCTCAGGCAAACGGTATCCCATAATTGTTGTATATCGGGCTTCACAACACAACAATTCTCCGTGACAGGTGGGGCAGGGAATCTCATGCATATATTCTTTTTGTGGATTATCATTTGACTTGGATTCTCGGAATAATCGCTGTATATGGCTTACTGCTCCAGCTGCGGGGCGATTGATTTCTGTATCACGTCCTCCAGAATTATATTTAAAGCTGTAAATTTTATCCCCTGTGCCGTAAAGAACTGCTTGTCTAAATTCATTCGGTAATTTATCCCAAGGTAAATCTAAATCCACATTCATATCGGCTGCTATTGCATATAATTCTCCAATCATCCAGTTCCCAGTTGGTTTTTTACCACGCAACTTTCCAAAGTAGGAAGTAGCTCCATCCAACACAGATAGGTTGCCGTTCACCACAATAGTATCCGGGTTAACCTCATATAAAATTCCAAGCCCATTGCAGGTATGGCATGCCCCTACATGAGCGTTGGCATTAAACGTCGATGTTGTTAGACCTTGAAACAGGCTGCCGCAAACAGGGCAACGATTTTTATTTTTGCTTTCTTTTTGAACAGGCACTCCGCAATAAGGGCAGTGGGGTATTCCGATTGCAACGTATAGCATTCGCAGATGATCCAAAATACCTGTCAGCGTTCCAACGGTAGAACGTGGGTTTTGACTTCCTTTTTTCTGCTCAATAGCAATGGTAGGAGTGAGCCCTTGTATCGTATCAAAATCTGGTTTTTCTATCTGTTCCTGCATTTTGGCAGCATTGGACATATTATCAAGATATCGACGTTTTCCCTCTGCATAAATTGTGTCAAAAGCAAGAGAAGATTTTCCGCTTCCACTTACACCTGTAATAACCGTTAGCTTTTCTTTTGGAATGGTCACATTTACATTTTTTAAGTTGTTTTGACGACAACCTTTTAAAACCAATTGATGGTTATTATCTTTAACGGGAGTAACCACAGTTCGTTTTTTTGCTGATGGAATTATAGAAAACTTTTTCTCCAGCATATCCGGACTCAATGTTTCGCATTGTCCATCAATACCCAACAGTTTAAGTTTTGAATGGATAGCCTCCATGTACTCCGCAGGTAAGCGCTTTTGAAATGCTAAGAGTTCTTCTTCTGTAATGTTAGGATTTGTGGTAAGCATAGCCATCTCATCCAAAAGGTCCTTTTCCTGTCGGCTGAGATTATTATATTTTTTCGTACTAAGCTCCGTCCACAAATCCCAAGGTAAAAGTTCCATACCAAGTAGACTGTTGAAATCATGCAATAGATTTCCTTTGATGGAATGCCAACCCTTCCAGTTTTTATTGTAGCCAAAATCTTCAGGTTGGCGCTCTCCCAAACGGCATAGCGTCCACGCTTGCCCTCCAAGCAGATATCCTACATTTGACGGCATATTTTCCGTGTCAAAAGTCACTCCAAAATGAGCTTTCTGAATGTCATCAAGCTGTGCGTCTACACGCACCCAATGTTGTTTTTCTCTGTCGTAATATTCAATAAGCCAGTGATCCTCATACATTAGTTCACTTTCAAAGTAATTAGCAAAACCAATACGCAGTCTGGCAGGAATACCTTTATACCGTAGAAAAGATAGGAAGAGCAGAGAGTAGTCTCTACACATCCCAATTAGACGCAAGTTTGCCGGTCTTTTTTTTGACAGGGAGCTTTGGTCGATTTGTAATAATTTTTCTAACATTTGTGGTACAGTGCGTAACAATTCTTCATCTATCTGTCTTTTGCTAAAAGTAGTGTTATACAACTTCCCTTGGTCACCATGAATGATTAATCCCTGCACTATTTTCAGCAATTCTTTTGGAGATGCTGGTAAATCCTCGTATTGGTCTATGAACTGCCGAGGATTGGTTATAATGGTTTGTCTCGAATAAATCTTAAAATCCATATATATTCCTCCTTTTAAACCAACCTTAAGCCTTGACATGGTGTCAGAGTCAAGTGGTTTTTTATCTGTTTAAGAAAACAGCATAAGTAAGTCCAAGTAGTGTAAATATACTGACATTTAATTTGATAAAATGCATAGCAAAGGCTTAATTATTTCAATTGATACGTCGTTGATGTTATAGAATGTTAAATCAGAAGAGAATATGAAAGATTCAGTGTCCTTTTTCTTTTATATTGTTTACGAACAAAAGTGGCAAGCAGGGCATAAGGGTGACCACCTTATGCTTTTGCTTGTTGGGGAGTATCCCCAATCCCCACTCAAACGATGATAAATCATCGTGCTACGCTCCCTTTGGGAGCTGATAAAATCACAGTTCAGCTGACCGCTGTTCCTGTGATTTTTCTTTTGCCTTTTGTTCCTGTTCCAGTCCCAAAAGTCGGTCGATATTTGCCTTTGCAGTCAGAATATCCTGCATTTCTTTTCGTGCAATATGGTACTTGCTGTAAGCCTTATTTTTCTCGGAAAACAGCTCATCACATTCGGCTTGCAGTGCTTTAATTGTGGGGAGCTTTTTTACACCAAGTTCCTCAAAAGCTGTCTTTGCAGCCTTATGCAAAGTAAGCTCGGCACGGTGTTCCTCGTAAAACTTTTTGGAATAGCTTGCCTTGCGGTAATTGGTGTAAATAGCTTTGGTTTTGGCATAGTTGATGATGTGTTTTTTCAGCACTTGTATCTCTGCCATACGCTTTTCGGCGGTCTTAATTTGCGTGTTCAGTTCATCAAAAGTAGCGGTGCATTTCTTTGCTTTTTCCTCTAAATCAGCATAGGCAAGGAGCTTGTGTTTCTGCAAGAAATTGACGGTCTGAGCCATCTGTTTTAGGTTGAAAATCTTTGCCCACTGCTCGTAGTCTTTGCCCTTGCCTTGTTGTAATTTTGCCTGTATATCCACAAGGAGATTGACCGATTTTTCTTGCCTTTTCGGTTGTTTAGCAGTGGACTTTTTAACCTCTCTTTTTGGAACTTTGTCATTAATGATTTCCTTGATTTCATCTTCTGAATATCCCGCACCCAGAGAACGCAAGCGGATAAATTTCTTCTACTCTGCACTCTTAAAAGCGTAATGCTTACCGCTTTTTATTTCATAGCCTGCACTTTGCATGAACTGTAAAAACTCATCAAAGGTTTTCGGCTTTTGGACAAGCGCTTCATCTATGGTCTGCCTTAATTTATCGGAGTGAGAAAGGGGCTTATTATCACCAAGCCATTTGCCGTAATGCTCCTTAGAGCGTTTGGGATTTTCAATAATGGACAGTCCATTTTCAAGACAAATGCGGTCAGATATTTTGGCAATCGCCCGACCACTGCCAAGAAAATCTCGAAACTTTTTTGTACAGTCAAGAGAGGTGGAATTAAAGATAATGTGATTATGGATATGGGCTTTGTCTATATGGGTGGCAACGATAAAAGCGTGGTTGCCTTTGGTGAAGCTCATGCCCAATTCATAGCCGATTTTATTTGCAAGCTCGGGTGTTATTCCCCCCGGCTTAAAGGCTTGCCTTATCTGATAAGCAATGACATTGCTTGCTTGTTTTCTGCCTGTAATATCATCATATTGCCGCTTAGAGAGCATAAACTCACCTTGTACTGTTCGAGGGTCACACTGATAAGAGGATAACAGTTCGTCGTCATTTGTTTTGTCGGGATTTTTCACATAATCGGTGCGGTCAGCAAGGCAAGCTGCAATGGTTTTTCCTTTGTTTTGGTGCATGGAAATGAGCCTTGTGGTAGCGATAATAACACCTCCTGTCATTAAACTCTCAATTGAAATAAATGGTTTTGGGGAGTATACTTAAATTAAAAAATTAACTTTTTGACTTAGATAGAGAGGGATACAATGCGATTGAATTTATTGGAAAATGCAATGGACTCACTGTCCGAAGCTATTGATTACTATGTGAATGGAAAAACCTATGTAGATGAAAGGTGCTATAAATTTTGCGTTATCATGTTATATCATAGTGCGAATTAATTTTAAAAGAAATTTTAGTACGAGAACACAAAACTTTAATATATGAGCAAATAGACGATTATAAAAATGGAAAAGGCACTAAAACAATAGGACTTAGGGTGGCTTTAATGCGTGTTCGTAATATTTGCGACATTGACTTATTGAAATACCATGGTGCTTTAGTAAATCTTGCTGATACAAGAAATAAAATTCAACATTACGAAGTAAATGAAGAAGCTGAGGTTCTTATTGCGACGATAATATCTGCTTTTTCTGCTATTGAACATTTGGTTTATCATGCACTAAATGAACGCTTTGAAAACTTCGAATCCATAATAGCTCCTGAACAAATTACAACATTTCACGAGGACAAAGAGGCTTACATAAAAAGAAAAAAAGATATTTCGGATGATATTTGCAGCCAAAATCTATCTAAAGTGTCCTTTTCATATTCAGCAAACAAAAACATAAGTATTCCATGTCCTAAATGTGCTGAAACTTTTTTAATTCAAACTCAAAACGATGCAGTAAAATGCTACTATTGTGGCACTCAATATCAAAACTTACAAGAAATATATCTTAAAGATAAAAATTGCATTATTTCAGATACAATGGAACGGGAGCTTGGGAAACGAAAAACTATTTTAAAGGAATTACTGGAATGTCCAGAGATCAATGCTTTTTAGCAAAATAATATGACACCAAGGGGGTACCAGCTTCAAATGGCATCTTTTTTATCTCCTCAAGGCATTGTGAAGTTGTGGTTAAGCTTGTAAAGGCATAAAACCCAGATGTGTCAATGGTTATAGAGGTTAAAGGCATTGAATGTATAGATGACATTCAATGTCCTTTCTGTTCTAGGGAACATTTCCATTAAAATATGTGGTATATGCTAAAGTAAAGTTTATTCTTCTAGGGATATGAAAATAGAAATATAAGTTCATTTGATAAAACCAATATGATATGATAACCATAATAAAAAATATTAAGACTAAAGTCACTAAGGGATTAGGAATCAAAAAGGATGATTTTATCTGGAGGGGGAGGACAATGCTGAGACTTACAGCGAGGGGAATAGTTATTAATAGAAACACAGGTAAAATTTTGCTTATTAAATATTTTGACAAATATTCAAAATCTACGAAGGAGTTTATTGATGGTTTTTGGGTTCTACCAGGTGGTGGTGTTAAAAGAAATGAAACTTTTGAAGAAGCAATAAAAAGGGAGATTTATGAAGAAACGGGTATAATAAATATTAATGTAAAAAACTGTGTTTTTAGTCGAATAATGCACGCTGAATTGAGGAATATTAAGCAAAGCTTATATTATGAAAGATATTATATTGTTGAGACTGATGATGTTGAAATAAGCATCAACAACTTAACAAAAAATGAAATTAAGGTCATTTGTGAATACAAATGGTGGTCAATAAATGAGCTTAAGCAAACCGAGGATGTCATATTTCCTTTATCGTTAAAAACCCATATTGATTTAGCTTTAATAAATCCAACCTATCCAATTGATATATCAGATTCAGATGAACTTTTAGGGGTTTCATTAAGCCAAAAAATAAAATAAGAATAGCTTAATGGGGCTATATATTCAATTAATAAATAGAATATGATATAATTAATATATAGTGTATAGTTAATAAGAAGGAGGATTGAGGCTATGACTTCCAATTTCATTTCCGTTGAAACTATAATGGAAAAAATAGCTCCCATATTTGAGAAGTATCCTATAAATAAGGCAATATTATTTGGTTCTTATGCAAAAGGCGACGCCACAATAAATAGTGATGTAGACTTATACATTGATACAAATGGAAAGTTAAGAGGACTTGATTTTGTTGGATTGCTAGAAATACTTGTTAATACTTTAGAAATGGATATAGATTTGATTGATAAATCGCATATTGAGCAAGATTCTTTAATAATGCAAGAAATAGAAAATGGGGGTATGGTTATATATGAAAAATCAAAAGATTATTCAAAAGATAATTAACTATATCGACTCTATATTAAAATATACCAATGATGTAGATTGTGATGAATTTAGAAATAATAGTATGATGGTTGAAGCTTGTGTGTTTAATTTAAGTCAAATAGGTGAATTAGTTAATAAACTTGATAAAGAATATCTTTCAAAATATAATGAGGTTCCTTGGTTTAAAATACGTGGATTAAGAAATCGTATAGTCCATGATTATGAAGGTGTAAATTTAAATCTAATATGGGAAATTATTGATATGGATATAAAAATATTAAAGGAACAGTTGTTGAAGCTAATTAATTAGCTTCTTTTTATATTCTTGAAGTTAAGAAATATACCCTTCCACCAAGGGGATACTATCTATTTATGTCATCATTATTATCCTCTCAAGGCATGTAGAGAGTGTTATGCTGTTACAGCATTGTGATTTATAAAGCAAGAAGTAAGGTTTGGTCATAGAATATTGCAACTTTGAAGAAAAAATACTTAAAAGGGGAGGAGATGTATGCTTACGGAAGATCAAGTTATTGGATATTTTTGTGACTATTTAATAGCTAATGGATATGAAGTCAGGCAAGCTCTTAGCACAATGGAAACTGGAAAAACCACTTTTTACCTACTTTAAATAGGCAAAAATATAGATAACATAGTGGATTTTAAAGATGAAAAAGCGTTTTGGGTGGATTTAGGCAAGGAAATGAGTCTGGTTTTTCTGATGATACCTAAGTAATTAGAAATGTGGGAAAATGATTTTGTAGGACTACCTAAAGTAAAAATAAGAATTTGAGGTGAAATGCTATGGATAAATATACAAGAGAAGAATTGGCAGAAGCGCTACAGGTTGTATCTTCAACTATCAGTAAATGTGAAAAAATGCAGCTGAAATTTGCGGAAGGTACATCTCAGCACACACTCCTTAAGAACAGAATAAAAGCAATGTATATTTCAAAATTATTAATAACAGATGAGAATGTTATGGACAAGTACACAAAAGAAGAATTGATAGGAGCACTACGGCCCGTATCTTCAGTTATCAGCAAATGTGAAAAAGCACAGCTGAAATTCGCGGAGGGTACATCCCATCACACTCGCCTTAAGAATATAATAAAAGCAATGTATATTTCAAAATCATTATTAATAGATGAAATTAGTAAAAGAGGTTAATTCCAGTTTTTCGATGAAATCATGAGTATAATACGAAGCGAGCCAAAATCCAATTTGCTGGGCAGTCTGCTCCCGTATAGATGGATTCGGGCTGCTATTTTTCTACATGCTGACGATTGTTTGTCGATACTTCTTAAACATGGTCAAGCACTTTCTTCTGTCTCATCCGATGGAGTATAAACTTTTTCAAGATACTTGCAGCCTTTTTGTCATCTAAAGCGTATATAGGTTAAAGGAGGTGGAGCAAATGGCATTTAAGTCCTATCGGCCGGAGGACTTTGAAGAATTTGTAACAAAACATGAAAATAGGATTTATCGCACTGCACTCGCTATTACAGGAAACATATCTGATGCCGAGGACATAGTGCAAGAGGTATTTCTGCGTGCTTATGAGAAGGCTCCCGAATTTGAATCAGAAGAGCATGAAAAGGCGTGGCTCATAAGGGTAACAGTAAACCTCTGCAATAGTCGACTGAGATCCCCTTGGCACAAGCGAAGAACTCTGTTTCTTGATTCTTATCCAGCTTCAGAGCCAGAGCAGTATGAATTACTTGAGCAAATCATGAACTTACCGTCTAAATACCGCACAGTTATCCATTTGTTTTATTATGAGGGTTATTCCATTAAGGACATTTCTGAGCTGACCGGGCAAAAGGAAGCCACCGTAAGAAGTCATCTGACTCGAGCTCGTCAAAAGCTTAAATCTGTTGGCTCTGTAAACTAAATATGAAAAAATAGTACAATATCTTCATAGAATTGCTCTA
>NZ_CABSQO010000057.1:0-17463 GCF_902479755.1 uncultured Tissierella sp.
ATTATTTTTTAAAAAATTTATCTTTTTTATCTTGACAATTCATAGTTGGTCTCCTTATTGCATACTTTTTCGTCCTTCAAATATTTCCTACTAATTAAACAATTTAATATTAATTTTATAATAACATATTTATATTCCTACATCAATTTGTACCCTATTTTATCAAAGAATAGACAAAGAACCCCTTATCTTTTTGATTATATATTTCTTATATTTAGAATTTCCATTATCCTAGTCTTCTCCTATAAAAAATCATTTTGTACTGATTCATATAAGTTTTTTTATTATAATATATAAATAATAAATACGGTTTTTATTTTGTTATAGAGAAAAGAAATATATTCATCTTTTCCAATATCCTAAGATATATAATAACCTTAAAATGAGTGTTTAATTATGTTTATTATCGAATTGTAAGCAAATGAAGGCAATGGACTTCTATGCCATAGATAATAGTTGAAGATTTAGAAAAGGATGGATTAATCCATCCTTTTCTAAATTTTCTTTTTTATCCCTTTGAAGGCACAAAGGGTATTATCCTTGCAGCTAAATTTGATATAGGCATAGATTGAAGAATTATTTTACCAGGGCCTATCAATCTTACAAGGAATAAACCTTCACCGCCAAATAAGATATTTTTAGCTCCTTTAATCGTTTCTATTTCATATCTTACGCTTTCCTCGAATAAAAATACATGTCCTTGGTCTACTAGCATAGTTTCTCCTGATCTTAAATTATATTCAATCAATGAACCATCAGCCTCTAAAAATAACTCCCCATGTCCAGAGAATTTTTGCAATATAAAACCTTCTCCACCTAATAATCCTGATGAAAATTTCTTGGTAAATACGGTTTGAAATTCAACACCTGTCTCTGATGCAAGATAGGCAGATTTCTGTCCAATTAAGGTTTGACCTTCCATTTTTATGTTTTTTATTGTTCCTGGTAATGATGAAGCAAATACAATTTCTTGATTATCAGTTTTCGCTGTATAAAAATTCAAAAACATACTTTCACCTGAAAACATTCTAGCTATACCTTTCATTATGCCACCTGATGTTACCTCTACATCAAAACCATCTGTCATCCATGACATTGATCCTGCACTGGTTTTAATAGTCTCTCCTCTATTTAATATACATCTAAGTATTGGATAATCTCCTTCTATT
Organism: uncultured Tissierella sp.; assembly: GCF_902479755.1. Lineage (NCBI taxonomy): Bacteria > Bacillati > Bacillota > Tissierellia > Tissierellales > Tissierellaceae > Tissierella > uncultured Tissierella sp. The sequence goes on from NZ_CABSQO010000057.1 coordinate 1,170, forward strand.
GAATACTTCATATCTACACCTCCATTAATAATTTTTATTAATTTATACCCTCGATTGTAAATTAATTATAATAACTTAACTGACTTTTATTTTTTGTCTAGTCACTATTTATTTTACTCCTACTCTATATTACCATTTTTAAATTCACCATGCTATAATATATTTATGAAAGTAAAAATAAGGAGGGCTATTATGTTAGATTTATTGATGAATAGAAGAAGCATTAGAAGATATAAGAATCAAGAACTAGAGAAAGAAATCTTAGATAAAATATTGCAAGGTGCTTTAACTTCTCCTTCCGGGAAAAATAAAAAACCTTGGGAATTAGTTGTCGTAAATAATAAAGAAATCCTTGAAAAGCTAGGTACTTCTAGGGGTGGAGCTTCACACCCTATATCAAATGCAGAATTAGCAATTGTAGTTTTAGTAGATCCTAATATTACAGATACTTGGATAGAAGATGCTTCTATTATTGCTACTGTGGTACAGTTAACATCAGAATCTTTAGGACTTGGCTCATGTTGGATACAAGTAAGAAATAGATTGACTGAAGATGATCAAAATGTAGAAGATTATGTAAAAAAACTTTTAAATATCCCCGAGAAATATAATGTAGAAACTATGATTACACTAGGCTATCCAGATGAAGAAAAAAAGCCTCATGATACTGAGACTTTACCTTATGATAAAATTCATTATAATGGATTCAATAAAGCAAAATAAATTCCAAAAATCTCCTTATCCATAGGTAAGGAGATTTTTTAGTAAAATTAAAACTAAGTAATGATTTAACTTATTTATTACTTTTCTATTTCCATTTCTAGAAGGGCCATTCCAAGAGATTTTCCATGCTTATCTACAGCAAGACTTCTTGTAACCCCTCCACCCAAAGATTCTTCGAGTACAAAATTAAATGCACAAATATTATCAAGTTCATACCTTCTTACTTCACCAAAACAAATTTCAGAAAAAAATTCTTCTACTCTTTTTGCAGTTAAAAATTCTTTAAGCATAGGGTAATCTTTTTCGTCATATGGAATAACAGCAATATTTGACATATTGCCTTTATCTCCAGTTCTAGTGTGAGCTATTTCTTTAAGTTTCATGTCTATACCTCCCAATAGATAGTTTCAGTAATTATATCCTCTTTAGGAATAATAATTGCACCAACGGATAATACCTGCCTTACTCCAGATTCAATCCCTGAAGAACCTGCAGGTCCATTTGTATAAAGATAATCTAACTCTTGAGCTATAAGCATTGCATCCTCAAAGGTTTTTGTTCTACCACTTATCCTAAGCCTTATTTCACTATGTTCCTTAGATCCGAAACTATCTGAAATATTTGTTTTATATAAGGAATTGTAGCCTATATAATCAGTTCTGTACTCATCTATATTAGCTCCCACAATTTTCAAACGTTTTTCAATTATATCAGCACACATTTTTGCACGAGGAAGAGAATTTAGTCCTCCAAAGCTTACCTCCCCCTCTCCAATATAACAATCACAATATCCAACATTTACCTTATAGGTATTAGGTACTCCCCTAGACATGGCTCCTGTTACAAGTACAACATCCTTTTCCATCTCCTTGAAGAAAACATTTGTGAAATCAACTATAGCATTAGGAGTAATATAGCAAGATGGATCTGTAATTTCGTATAATAGTTGTTCTTTACAAGTTCGAAGAGATACTTCTCCCCCTGAACCCTTTACCTTTGTAACGATAAAATTTCCATTTTCATCTATTTCAGCAATTGGATGACCCAAGATATGTAGATTGTCCACATCCTTATATCCAGGATCTGCAAAATATCCTCCTGTAATTTGTCCACCACATTCTAAGAGGTGTCCTAATAAAGTTGCTTGCCCTATCTTATACAAATCATTTTCCGTCCAACCAAATTCATGCATCATAGGTCCTACGAATAGTGCTACATCTGCAACCCGCCCTGTAACTACGATATCAGCCCCATTGTCAAGAGCTTCTTTTATCGACTCAGCTCCTAGATATACATTTGCTGATATTATCTCGGCATCAAGTTCACCTAATGTATTGGTACTTTGCCACATAATTGTATCTTTATATTTGTCTAAATCATTAGTTATATTATCTCCAGAAACCATAGCTATTTTAATATTATTAATATTCAACTCTTCTGCGATTTTTATGATATGTTCAACTGCTGCATTAGGATTTGCTGCACCCATATTAGTTACTATTTTTACACCCTTTTCCTTTGCTTGCTTTAAAATACCCCTCATCCTTGATTCAAGCATAGGAGTATATCCTTTTGATGGGTCCTTTAGTTTTTGTTGTTGATTATTTGCAATTGTCCTTTCTGCAAGGCATTCAAATACAATGTAATCAATATTTCCTTTTTCCACCAGCTCTATTGCTGGTTCCAATCTATCATAGGAGCATCCTGCTCCACAGCCAATTCTGACTTTTTTCATACATAAGCTCCTTTCTTTAAAAACAGCCACAGTAGAATAAATTAACTGCGGCTGTTTTCATATTTTTATTTATTTTCGTTAAGAGTCCAAAATAATATCTTCTTCTTTAATTTTTCAAAGGAAAGCATAACGATTACAATAAAACATCCCATAAATAATAGCCCAGCAATTACTCTAGCATAATCCGAAAAATCGGCATAATACTGAATAAAATATCCAAGTCCAGAATTTGTTGCAAACATTTCAGCTATGGCGAGTAAAATAAATGCAAAGTTTAGTGCTGTACCTGCACCAGCTAAAATAGATGGAGCAGCAGCAGGCAAAATTACATTTAGTAATTTTTTAAAACCTTTTAGTTCCAGAACCTTAGAATTATCCAAGTATTTTTGATCAATCAAAACAATTCCATTTATAGTGCCATTTAGAAAGGGCCAAAAGCATCCTATAAAGATAACTGCCACAGATGATAAATAAAAAGTAGGCATAATCGCAATAAGATAAGGCGTCATCATAGATGGCGGAATTGGATTAAGAGCAAATATAATCGGTCTCAAAGTTTTATTTAATCTCGGATTAGTACCTATTAAAATTCCTAGTAAGATACCAGAAAATGCAGCACCAAAATATCCTGGTATCAAAAGCTTTAAAGAGCTAATGAGACTTTTCCACAGCTTAGGCATTGAGTCATAGAATTTAGGTCCAATTTTTGAAAAGCCTGGAAACAACACTGGATCAAGCACTTTTAAAACATCAGTAGCACATAAATAAACTAAAAATGCTACAATCAGAATTATGATAGTTCCTATATAATTTTTAATATTTTTATTGTCTTTTAACATTTATGCTCACCTACTATAGTAAATACATTTCTAAATCTCTCCGAAACTAATTTAATGCTTCTGAATTATAATTTATAAATTTTTCTTGAAGTTCCTTATAGAAAGAATCTCCTGGATTTTCAGCTGTAAGTTCATCTAAAGCTTCTTTGTATATTTTAATATTAATATGATCATTTACATCTATATCAGCTGGATCAATGTATTTCATATCAATCAAACGATCCCACATATAACGAACTCCATCACTCTTAGGATCTGTATCAAAAATTTGATTCGTTTCAAGAAGCATTGTTCTTGCATTTTCCTCGTCAAGTTCAAGGTATTTCATATTTAGCTGAACTGCGTACTCTGGATCTTCACTTAATACTTTTTCTGCACGTATATATGAACGTAAAAATGCTTTTACAGCATCTCTATTCTCATTGATCCATGTTGTATTTGCAACCGGTCGACAACAAACATGCACTGGATCCCAGAAATCATTACTCCAAGCAATTGTCTTAAGACCTGCCTCAAGTGATTGTAGATATGTTGAGTTCGTACCAATACCAATATCTGCATTACCTGATTTAACAGCTTCTAGAACTTCACTTGGCTTTTTAAATTCTAGTATTGTTACATCTTTTTCAAGGTCGTATCCTGCTTCCATCATAGCACCACGCCATACGATATCAGGAGTATACATTCTTGCCGTAGCAACTTTTTTACCAACAAACGATTCTAATCCTTTATACTCTAAATCAGATACAGCGTAAACAGGCATACCACCAGACAAATATCCACCAAAGACGGTAAAATCTGCACCATTTGTAACATATGTAAGAGGTGCAGCAGTTCCAAAAGAAACAGCTACATCAATCTTTTTTGATTGTAGAGCTGTCAGTGCATCTGTTGAATTAGAAAATGGAACAAGCTCAATTTCAATACCTTCCTCTGTTGCAATACCTTTATCAATAGCAATAAATCCTAAAATATTTCCTGTTCCCGGATTATATGCAACATTTATTTTATGTAACTCTTTTTTATCAGGTTTCTCAGGTGTTCCCGTTACTTGAACATCATCTTTTATTTCATCTGTTTCTTTACTGCTACAACCAACCATAACTCCCGCTAATATAAAAATAACAAGTGTCAATGTAATAAAACGTATTTTTTTCTGTCTCATCTTATTATCTCTCCTCAATTAATTTTTCTTCGATATCTCTATTTATAATATGGATAAGCTTATTTCGCAATTCTAAAGCTTCCTCATTTTTAAACAAAGAATCTCGGTCAACCTTTTCTTCGTCTTTAAAAGAATGTGTATAAATAATTTTGCTAGGACTTGAACCGAAAACAAATATTTTTGTAGATAAAAGCAAGGCCTCATCAACATCATGGGTAACAAATAAGATAGTCTTTCTGTTTTCTTTGTCCTTCCGCCAAAGATCTAATACCATGTCCTGCAATTTAGCACGTGTAACAGCATCTAATGCACCAAATGGCTCGTCCATAAGTAAAATAGGAGGATCCAAGGCAAAAGATCGGCATATAGCAGAACGTTGACGCATACCTCCAGAAAGTTCATTTGGATATTTATCAAATGTGGATTCCTCCAATCCTACCTTTTTTAGATAATATAGAGCACGTTTTTTTAAGTCCTTTTTACTCTCATTCTTAAATTTTTGCTGCAAAGAAAGTACAATATTCTTTCCTGTAGTTAACCATGGAAACAGACTATAATCCTGAAAAACCACACCTCTATCTAGACTTGCTCCTTGCAATGGATTGTCTCCAACAAAAATAGTACCTGAATCTGGTTCTGATAATCCTGCCATCAATCTAAGGAAGGTGCTTTTACCACAACCTGATTGACCTAACAGACAGACAAAATCTCCAGCCTCTATTTTCATATTTATATTTTCAAGGATAGGTTCCTTGTCATATGAAAACATAATATTTTCAACTTTAATGTCATGCATAATCAACTCTCCTCGTGCACCTATATAATACTACTCTTCTAAATCACCATATAATTTTATTGTATTTATGAGCTCAAATCAAATTGAGAATAATTATACCAATCATTGTGATTATAGATTATTTCTATAACGAGTAAATAAGTAAATAAGGATAATATTTCTGTATATCACTAATAATTATTCCATAAAAAAATCTCCTTATCTTTAGATAAGAAGATTTTTATCTTATTTCATTAAATGGGTCTCCAATATCTGCTCCATTCTTAAGCCTTGTAGCCCTAAATAATGATTTAAGTTATTTAATAAATATTCTAATTTAACTGGTCCTACTAGTTCTGATCCTGTTACTGCTACACCATATTTTTGTGCTTCTAGTTTTACTAGTTCAAATGTTCTATATAATGGTGTTTGAGCACAGTCAAACATATTCATGGATACTACTACTCCGTCTCTTTCCGGGAATTTGATTCCTACGGCTCTAACTGTTGAATATCCGCCACTTGGTCCTCTTACTGCCTTTGCTATTTGTTTGGCTATATTTACATCTTCTGTTCCCAAGAAAACGTTATATGCTGTTAGTCCTTCCATATCTGCTGATACTATAGTTGCTCCATATTGTGGACTTAATTTACCATCTACTGATAAATCTGGACGTCTTGCTTCGTGGTCTGGATGGTTTTCATCATCTAATAATGCTTTCAGTCCTTCATATTGTCCCTTTCTAATGAAGGAAATACTCTTTTTATCTTCTGTTCTAGCATTTGCTCCTGCAAAGTATATAGGAACTTGATATTTATCAAATAATTCTTTTCCTATTTCTTCTGCTAATTCTTTAGTTTCTTCTAAGGTAATATTCATAAATGGGAATAGAGGTATTGTATCTTGACCACCTATTCTTGGATGAGAGCCCTTTTGTTCTCTCATATCAATAAGCTCATAGGACTTTCCAGCCATTTCAATTAATGCTTCTTTTAATGGTTTTGGTTCACCTAATATAGTCACTACTGTTCTATTGAAATCATGTTCTGGTTCTACACTTACTAATGTAACTCCTTCACGATTCTTCAATACTCCAGTAATGGCTTCGATTACATCTTCTCTTCTACCATCACTAAAGTTTGGTACTGCTAAGATATACTTTGTACCTTCCATATTTTATACCCCCTTATATTCTGCACTTATTCATTATGTTAACATACCTACAATGCTTTTTCTTTGTATACTTTCTATAAAAGAGTACGGTTTTAAAATGTAAAATCATCACTTCAGATGTTTAAGTTTCCCATTATTTTTAATTAATAGTATTTCTGACATAATACTCATTGCTATTTCCTCAGGGCTTCCCGCAGATATTTCTAATCCTATTGGTGCATATATTTTATTTATGCTCTCCTCTGGTATACCTTTATTCCTTAAATTGTCCATCATAGTAATTACTTTACGTTTACTTCCCATAGCACCTATATATTTTGCATCTGAATTTACTACTTCTGTCAAAGATTCTTCATCATATTTATGACCTCTAGATGCTATAACTATATATGTATTATTATCTATCTTATAATTTCTTAGCATTTCGTTTATAGGTCCTAGTACTAGTTCTTTTGCCAAAGGAAACCTGTCACCGATTAAAAACTCCTCTCGATCCTCAAATATTACTATATCAAAATTAAGCAAGGAAGCAATATTATATATTGCATATCCAACATGTCCTCCGCCAATTATTAGAAGCTTAGGATTAATTTTATATACATCTATAAATACTTCCACCCTTCCACCGCAAATCATTCCCACCCCTTCAGTATCCAGCGGTAAATCTATAACTTTGCTTTGTCCTTCTTCTATAGCTTTGATACATAATTCTATAACATGCTTTTCTAATGCTCCTCCTCCAATAGTTCCATGGATTGAGCCATCTTCTAAAACTGCCATCATAGTACCTATACCTCTAGGAGTTGAACCTTCTGATTTTGTAATAGTTGCAATGGCTAATTCTTTTCCATTGTTTATATCTTCCAAAGCTTTTCTCATTACTGACAGATCACCCATTTAAATTCTCCTTCCTTTCCTTAGATACATTATTCCTTCTAAAACTCCACCGCCTACTGCCCTAGCTTTATCTGATATTGTATATACATATTCCTCTATTCCGCGAGGGTCTATATCTCCTACCTTTAGCCCTTTTTCTACATAAAGACCTTCCTTTATAATACCTCTCAATATACCCGATATTCTTGCTCTTACTTTTCTTCCTGACGTCTCGCATATTATATCTCCAACTTCTACTTTATCGCCTATATTATAGTAACTTTTAAATATTCCACTGGCCTCAGCTCTAATTATCCTTTCTTCTTTATAGCCTAGAATATCTCCAGGGATTCCAGTGTCATCTTCTGCTTTACCTTTATATATCACTTTTCCTAAAAAATGACCTCTCTTAGTTTCTACTACTAAATCTACATCTACTCCGGCTTCAAATCCAGGACCTATACCTATTGTCATGGGAGCCATATCCTTTGTAGTTCCAAGATTTTTCTTAGCAAGTATACTGTCTATTATGGCTATGGGTTTTATACTGTTTATTATCTCACCTTTTCCATCAATATAAACAGGAATAATTCCATTATTAATAGCTTCATATATTTCCTCTAGATTTCTAGTTAATATTGCCTTAACCCCTTCTACTATAATTTCTCCATTATATACAGCTTCACAAAAAGATACTCTTCTCCTAATGGCCAATGGTTTCTCCATATCTAAGATTATTACCTTAAATCCTGCCATAAATAACCTATGTCCTATACCTGTGGCTATATCTCCTCCACCACGAATAATTATTAGCTCCATATTTTACCACCTACTTAGAATTATCATTTGGTGATTTCTAATATCTTTAAATCCTCTTGATTATCTATATCCATACCTAATCTTTCTTCCTCTATATAAACCTTCTTCGTTTTAGAAATATTCCTTTCTACTATATCTCTACCGCCTTTGTCCCCTGTAATTTGTAATAATTCTTCTTTAAAAATAGAAGAAATAAGCATAGGCATTCCCCTATGATTATTATAATAAGGCACTAGAATAGGTAGATCTGAGATATTGTATTCTTCAATTAATTTATCTATAAGTTCTGATGTTAAAAAAGGCTGATCACCTACTAAAAACATATAGGATTTAGCTTCTATAGCCCTCCTCACTCCTAGTTTCAATCCTTCTGATTGTCCTAGATGAGCATTTTCATTATAAATAGTTTTTATATTATACTCTTCTCCTATTTTCTTTACTTCTTCACTTCTATAAATTAAAATTATATCATCTAGTTTTGAGCCTACACAGGCCTTAATAACTCTTTCTATTAATGTACTTCCTTCTATATCTATTAATAGTTTGTCTGCTTTCATCCTTCTTGAAAAACCTGATGCTAAAATAATTCCTATTATCATAACTATTCACCTAATAAAATTTTTTCTCTTTAATATCCGCTATAGCCACATTATTAAAATGTTTATCATCTAGTATTCTTCTGATTCTTTTTGCTTTACAAATTTTCATTTCATCATTAGCTTTATTTAGCAGTAGGATTTTGTCTCTTGATGCATTTTTAAATAATCCATTCTTATCTAAAACAAGTTTTACAATGACTTCTTCATCAATTATGAAGTTTCTTCCAACTATGTCCCGCAGCAGTTCTGGTCTATGAACTGTATCCTCGTCTATTGCTTTTCCCAAGGAATCTAAACCTATAACTCCAATTGTCTTAGTGCTAGTCATTGGAATTACTGGTTCATGATTCCCTGGAGCCTTTATAGGCTTTCTCTTAGAACCATCCGCCTCTATGAGAATAATATCAAATATATTTCTTGCAAAAATTTCTTCTAATTTTTCTGAAGAAATTCCCTCTAGTTTACCATTTTTTATCTCTCTGCCTAATATCGTAATTGTACCATTTAATGGATTAAAATCTCTATCTATATCTTTTAAGAAAAGATAAGTATATTCTTCCTTTAAAGGAGTAAATATTCTGGTAGTAGTAGATATAAGGATTTTTTTATTTAGAGAAATAAATTCTTTTGCTAATTCAAAGATGGTAGTAGTTTTTCCTCCACCTCCTACAAAAGAGAGCATTTCCGCTTTATATATATCTATACCTAATGCTTTATATATAATCATTCTTAATCCTCATATTTATATATTTTTAACAAGAGAATCCAAGGCAAGCCCTATTTCATATAGTCTTCCTCTTTCATCTGTGACTGTTAAAAATTTAAATAATTTCCCATCTTCGACTCTCTTTTTTACTGGTGTTACTATATATTCTTTTTTCCTTTTCTTAAAATCTTGTAAAGATGGGTCTGCCTCATATAGATTTAGACCTATGGCGGATTTTTCATTGGTAAATTCTACAACTCCCGACATATCTGTAATATATATCGCATCTACTCCTACCTCTCTAATTAATTCTTTTATCATAGTGTCACTAATATTTTCATTGTTCATAAAATAATCTTTAACTATATATGCCTGTCTTAACATCTTTTCTTCCATTACCTTACCTACTACAAATTGCTGCATATCATAAACATATCCTTTAATCTTTTCTACCACATCATTTAAATTTCTTGATCGACTGTGTTGCTCTAATGTCTGCTCAGTAGTCTGTTCTATTTGAGCTGTTGTTTCCTCTGAAAATTCTGCTATTCTAGTTATATTTGCAGTTATTTCCTCTATCATGGAATTATTTTCACCAGTTACTTTTTTTATTTCCTCCAAACTTTCTTTGCCTAAGTTTAATGTTTCTATTATGGAATTAAATTCTTTGCTAGTAGATTCAATAACTTCACAGTTTTCGTCCATATATTTCATCTCATTTGCCATGGATTCTGAAATCAATACTATCTCATCTTTTAATCCATGTATTACTTCTTCTATCTTTTTAGATACGTTCTCTGTCTCGTTAGCTAATTTCCCTACTTCCATAGCTACTATAGAGAAACCTTTACCATGCTCTCCAGCTCTAGCTGCTTCTATTGAGGCATTTAACGAAAGCATTTTTGTTTGATTTGATATGGTATTTATAAGATCCACGAGCGATACTACTTCATCTGAATAATTTCTTAGTTCTATTATTTTCTTAGAACTTTCCGCTACCATGTTTTTAGAGTTTATTATTCTGTCTTCTATATAATCTATTTCTTCAATCCCTTTCTGAGCTGAGGTAATAGAATTTGATATAAATTGAATTTTATCAACTATATTCTTATCTATATTTTCCATAGATAGGTAAATTTTTCTAGCTAAGTGATTGGTCTGATTAAGCATTTGACTTTGTTCCACCGCATTAGCATCTGCTTCCTCTACTGAAGACGCTATAAGTTCTGAACTAGTTAAAGATTCAGTAGCTAACAGACTTAAGTTTTCACATATATTAAATATTTCAGTTGATATTTCTACCTGAGTCTTCAAGTTCCCTCTTATCTGTTTATAAACACTATAAATCTTTTCCCTTGCTTCCTCAGGTATATCTATACTTTTTGATAAAGAAAAGTCTAAATCATTGATATTAGATAAATATTTTATTATCTCTTTTATCCCCCTATTACTTTGAACCTTCAATAATCCTAGAGACAAACCTATTGAGAGTAAGAGAGTTAAACATATTTGTATAATTGTGTTTTTAAAATATACTGTTGTAAAATAATTAACTCCCATAAAAATAATCGAAAATATAAATATCTTTAAAAAATCTCTAGTTCCTCTCTTCAACATTTTTCCTCCTTATGCTATTATCCTATTTTTTTCTCTTCAGCCTCCCCTAGAGCTTTTATAAGTCTTTCTGGTGTTACAGGCAATTCTGTAATTCTAACACCTATAGCATCGTAAATTGCATTTAATATAGCAGGAGCTATTGGTATCATTACAGGTTCTCCAATTCCTTTTGCACCATAGGGAGCTGTAGATTCTGGATCTTCTACTATAATATTATTTATGTCTATCATATCCATAGCAGTAGGTATTAGATATTTTGAGAACTTATCATTTCTCATTTTACCATTTTCCAAGTTTAAATCCTCTAATAATGCATATCCAAGTGCCATAGCAAATCCACCATCCATTTGTCCCTCAAGTAATCTCGGATTTACTGCACGCCCTACATCTTGGGCAAAGGTTGATCTTAAGAGATTTACTATACCTGTTTTTGTATCTACTTCTACTTCTACCGCACAAGCATTAAATGTATACGGCCAATATGGAGCTCCTTGCCCATCCTCCGGGTCCATCTGGGTTGTTTGAGCTATAAATTCTCCCTTAGCCTCTATAGTATCATCACCATTATATATTTCAGATAGCTTCTCATAGGATATTCTCTTCTGCGGGAAAAAGCTTAATACTACTTCTCCTTTTTCTAATATTAATCCTACTGTAGAGTTTAGTCCTAGCTGAATTCTTGCTTTTTCAAATAATTCAGCTCTCATATTTTCACAGGCAACCTTTATTGCATTTCCAGTGTTATATGTCTGTCTAGTTGCTGCTGCTGTTCCTGAATCAGGCATTAAAGATGTATTTTCGTGTACTAATTCAATATTTTCTACTGTTAGTCCAAGAACTTCTGCTCCTATTTGTCTCATTGAAGTCTTGGCTCCCTGACCCACCTCTGTTACACCACAATATATTCCAATCCTTCCTTTTGGAAGAAGTCTAATGATTGCCCTTGATATATCTGGAAATCCGTTGCCATAGCCAGTTCCATAAAATGAAATTCCTATACCTACACCTCTTTTCTTCATAGAGCTCCCTCCTTTAATTGTTCAGAGAACCTAAAACCCTTATCTACTTCTTCTATACATTTATCTAAAGGTACACTATCTGTCAATATTTGTCCGGTAGCAGTCATTGAGCCTTTTCTAAATATATTTTTCATCCTAAATTCAATAGGGTCCATATCTAATTTTTCAGCCAGCATATCCATTTGTTGTTCATGGGCTATAGGTACTTGAGTTGCTCCGAATCCTCTCATAGCTCCAGTAAATGGATTATTTGTATATACTGCATAGGTATCAACCTTTACATTCGGTATAACATAAGGTCCTGTAGCATGGACTCCAGCTTTTCTTAGTACATTTATTGCCCAAGAACAATGCGCACCAGAATCTCCAATTATTTCTGCTTCCATATATTGAAGTATTCCATTTTCATCTGCTCCAGTTTTATATTTCATAATCATAGGGTGACGTTTAGAATGTGTTAAAAAGGATTCCTCTCTAGAATATATGACTTTTATTGGTCTCTTTAATACCATAGCTGCTAATGCTAAATGTATTTGAGGTGATATATCTTCCCTAGCTCCAAAGGCACCTCCTACAGCTGTATTAATTATTTTAACCTTTTCCTCTGGTAGACTTAAGTTTTTAGCTACTTCTTCTCTGTCATAATGTGGGTATTGAGTAGCTAAAGCTACTACCACCGTGCCATCTTCTTCGAGATAACTAATTCCTGCCTCTGGTTGTAAAAATGCGTGTTCTACCATAGGTGATTTATATATATTTTCTACTATATATTTACACCTTTTCTTTCCCTCTTCTATATCTCCATGTCTCAATTTATAATGAAATACAATATTAGAATCTCCATGTACCTTAGGTGAGTCCTCTTTCATAGCTTCTATTGGATCAAATACTGCTGGTAATTCTTCATAATCAACTTTAATTTTTTTATATCCTTCATCACAAGCCCTTTGAGTTTCTCCTACTATAAATGCTATTGGTTCTCCTATTCTTATAACCTTTTCACTGGCAAATACTTCATGGTCCTTTAATACTACTCCATGGATATTTTCTTTTGGTACATCCTTATATGTGAATACCTTTAATACTCCTTCTACTTTTTCTGCTTCTGCAACATCTATTTTAATTTTGGCATGAGGTTTATCTGATCTTAAGGTTTTACCATAAGCCATATTATCCAAATATATATCTTGAGGATAAACTGCTGTACCAGTAACTTTACTATATGCATCGACTCTAATAATATTTTTTCCTACTACATTTAGTTTCATTACTTTTCCTCCTCCATATATTTTATAGCTCTTTCCGTTGCATCAATCATTTTATTGTAGCCTGTACACCTACATAAATTACCCGATATTCCTTCTCTAATCTCGCCTCTTGTGGGATTAGGATTTTTATCTAGCAATGCCTTAGTTGATAAAACCATCCCTGGTATACAAAATCCGCATTGTACTGCACCTACATCTATATATGCCTGTTGTACTGGATGAAGTTTTCCATCTCTTTCAAGTCCTTCTATAGTTACAATACTACTTCCATTGGCTTGAAATGCCATTACAAGACATGAGTTAACAGTTTCTCCATCCATTATAACAGTGCAAGCACCACATTCACCTTCTCCACATCCCTCTTTGGTACCTACAAAACCTAATTCATCTCTCAATAAATCTATTAATCGCAAATTTTCATCTACAGAAATTTCGAAAAATTCTCCATTCACTTTAAGGCTTATATTTACCATGATGCCACCTCTCTCCCTATTGTCATTGCTGATTCAAGGGTTTCCTTTAATATACCAGATATGGCAACCCTCTTATATGGTAAAGTAGACCTACCTTTTAACCGTTCATCCATAGAGTTCTGCAGTCTCTCTACAGCACCTTCTACAGTTTCTTCCCTAATTTTTTTCCCTATTAAATAATTTTCAACTTCATATTCTCTCATAGGATATTTTCCCAATGCCCCACTAGCAACTCTAATGGACTTAATAAACCCTTCATTATCAAATTCAACTAAAGAAGCTGAGGTCAATCTTGATATGGCCAACGCCTTTCTAAGACCAAGCTTGGCGAAAGTAAGGACTTGATTTTCTTTAGGTTTTATAAATTTAATTTCTGTTATAAGTTCATTTTCTTTTATAGGGTCAGTATAGTAGTCCTCTAAAGATATTTCTCGTACCCCTTCTATACTAACAAGCCTTACTATACTTCCTAAAGCAATTAAAGGAGGTATTGAATCAGCTGCCGCAGATCCATTTGCAATATTTCCTCCTATGGTGCCTTTATTTCTTATTTGCGGGGAACCTACCATTCTACAAGCCTTATATAATCCCCATAGATTCCCACGAAACAAATGGTTTTCAACTATATTGGTAAATGTAACTCCTGCACCTAAAGTAATATATTCTCCATCATCCTCTATCTTTTTCAAGTCTTCAATTTTAGTAATATCTATTAACACCTTCGGTGATATTTTCTCATTTTTCAAGGCAATTACAATATCAGTACCTCCAGCTATTATCTTTGCATCTTTACCAAAATTGCCAAGTATTTCTATCACTTCATTAATATTATCTACATTATACACTTGATTTAAGGTCATATTTACACCCCTCATAGGATTCTTAGTTTTAAAAAGCCGCCTCCAAATAGAAGGCGGCTGATGTCTTTACATAAATATTGTTTTCAATACAAACAATATTGCTAGTACATACATAATTGGTGATACATCTTTGTGTTTTCCAGCTAGTACTTTTAGTACTACATATGAGACCATACCAAATACTATACCTTCAGCTATACTATATGCAAAAGGCATCATAACTATTGTTAGAAATGCTGGTATAGCCTCTGTAAAATCATCTAAATCAATTTCTTTAATTGGACTCATCATGAATAATCCAACTAAGATTAGTGCTGGTGCTGTTGCAGCCCCTGGAATCATGCCAAATAATGGAGCAAGTATTAATGCTAATCCAAACATAACTCCCGTTGTTAGAGAAGTAAGCCCTGTTCTACCGCCTTCAGCTACACCTGCTGCTGATTCTACGAATGTTGTTACTGTAGATGTACCTAAGCAAGCACCAACAGTAGTACCTACAGCATCTGCTAATAAGGCTTCTTTTACTTTAGGTAATGAACCATCTTTGTCTAACATACCTGCCTTTGATGATACTCCTATTAAAGTTCCTACAGTATCAAATACGTCAACAAATAGGAATGTAAATACTACTATAAGCATATCCCAAGTAAATATATTAGCCCACTCAAATTTAAATGCTACCTCTCTAAGAGATGGTGGTGCTGAAAATATACCCAGTAAGGTTCCATTAGGCGTATAACTAACTCCCATTGGCAAACCGATAAGTGTAGTAATAATAATACCAAAGAATAATGCGCCTTTAACTTTTTTAGCCAAAAGGACTCCAGTTATAACAATACCTATTAATGCTAATAATGCCGATGGTGATTTTAGGTTTCCAAGTGTAATTACCAATCCACCTTCATTTAATACATTAACTCCATTTTCCATGAACATTTTTCCCGTATCTACTATTCCAGCATTTATTAGTCCAATTAAAGCTATAAATAGCCCTATACCTACAGATACAGCTTTCTTAAGATTCATAGGGATTGAATTAAAAATTGCTTCTCTTACTTGGAAGAATGATAATAATATAAATATAATCCCTTCGATGAATACCGCCGTAAGAGCAAATTGCCATGATTTTCCCATTCCAAATACTACTGTATAAGTAAAGAATGCATTAAGTCCCATACCTGGTGCAAGTGCAAAAGGATAATTAGCTAAGAATGCCATCATCACACAAGCAATGAATGCTGAAAGTGCAGTTGCTGTAAATACCCCACCAGCATCCATACCTGATTCTGAAAGTATTCCTGGATTTACTGCCAAGATATAGGCCATAGTCATAAAAGTTGTAATACCAGCCATAATTTCTGTTTTTACATCTGTGTTGTGTTCCTTTAGCTTAAATCGTTTTTCAAAAAATCCAACATTTGAAGCTCTTTCACTAGACATAATACTCCTCCTTATAATTTATTTAAAAAACTATCCTCCTTTCTTAAATGTCTCTATTTAGTTATTATACTAAATTTTTATAGATAACTGTAGTAAATTCTTATTTAATAACAGGAGGCAGAATCTTAAAATTATTCACATCTATCAGTCCCTTGTCAGTTATCTTCCATGCTGGACTTGTAGATAGTGCTAAGAAGGATAGATGCA
>NZ_CABSQO010000058.1:0-15927 GCF_902479755.1 uncultured Tissierella sp.
TTCCGTTTGCTGTCAACTGTTTTTTAAAACTTTTTTTAAATCATTTTGTTGATTTATAAAGGTTTTTGTCACAGCCGACTTTTACTATCATACTCTCTTTCGAGAGACTTGTCAACTGTTTTTTTGAACTTTTTTAAATCTTTAATTTGATTTGTTTTGTTCAATGTCGCAGCCGACTTTTATTATAATACACGGTTTTTAATCTAAAGTCAACATCTATTTTGAATTTTTTTCAAGTTTTTAACAAAATCTTTTAATTCAGATGATATATAGGTAATTTCCTATAATTCATCCACTCTTTTATTAATTATCCACTATCCTTTATATGCTGCTACTAAACTGCCTAATGCAATTGAATACAATTTGGCTTCATGATCATCTGCTCTTGATACTAATACTATAGGAACTTTTGCCCCCATTACTACCCCTGCAGACTTTCCACTAGCAAAATAAGTAATGCTCTTTCCAATTCCATTACCCATTTCAATGTTTGGGACTAATAAAACATCTGCATCACCTGAAACTTTTGATTTATATCCTTTTATCTCAGCTGATGATGAAGATATAGCTAAATCCAATGCCATAGGTCCATCGACGATCGTTCCTTTCGAAAACTTTCCTTCTTCATATCTATGCTTTAACTCACTAGCATCCACAGTAGCCACCATTTTAGGATCTAACTTTTCTTTAGCTGCTAAACAAGCAACCTTGACTTCTTCTTTTCCTAGTGCCTTTGCTACTGTTACAGCATTTTCTATGATTTTTACCTTATCCTCTAAGGTAGGCTGTAAATTCATTCCACCATCAGTTAAATATATTAATTTTGAGTAATTAGGTATATCATATAGCATTACATGAGATAGTAACGAATCAGTTCTAAGTCCCCATTCTTTATTTAGTACAGCTTTTAATAATATGGAAGTATCAACTAAACCTTTCATTATAAAATTAGCTTTCCCACTTGATACCATTTTAACCCCTATTTCTGCTGCCATATTTAAATCTTTTTCATCTATTATTGTATAAGAACTTATATCTAATCCTTTTTCCTTAGCAATCTCAATTGTTTTTTCTTTATCTCCAATTAATATTGGTTCAGCTATGCCTAATCTTTTACCTTCAAAAACAGCAGCGAGAACTTCTTCATCATGGCAAGCTACTACTACTAACTTCATAGGCTCTTCGTGCTTCAAATTTAATAACTCATCTAATTTGTTGATTTCCATTGTTATCCCTCCATATTAAATATTATTTATTAATCAGATTTTCTAAAATGTCTTTCTGAGCATTCATATTTTCATCATTAGGATTTAAATCCACTGCATTTTCTATATCTCTATAAGCATCTTCTAGTTGTCCTAACTGCAAATAACATAATCCTCTATTAAATAAAAGTTTATAATCATCTGGTATATTTTCAATTCCTTCTGTAAATACATCTATAGCGTCATCCATATCCCCTATAGTAAATAAACATATTCCTAATTCATTATAAACATCAGAATCAACTTTATAGAGTTCCAATGCTCCTTGAAAATAATCAATTGCCTTTTCATAGTCTGAGAGTCCTTTATAGCATGCACCTATTAGATATTTAAGTTCCCACCATTTTTCAAACTTAGGCATTAGTTTTAGAAATATATCTAAGGCTTTATCAAAGTATTCTCGGGATAAGTAAGTTAATCCAGTCTCTAAAGCCGCATCATTTTCAATAAGTTCTATCTCTCCCCTTATCTCTTGTAGCCTTAACTCATCCTTATCTAGAGTTAAATATCTTGTCCAAATAAGCTTTGCTTTTAAATATTGCTCTGAAAATTTATAATGATATCCTAATTTATAGTATGCTAATGGATATTTATCATCTATATCCAATATAGTTTCTAACTCATTCGTAGATTTTTCTAGAAACTGCATTCCTTTCTCATCTTGCTCTTTTTCCAGATATCCTTTTGATATTTCTTCTAATACGAGGGCATAATTAAATATCCCATTAACATTCTCAGGATTAATATATTTTAATGCCCTAAAATAAATGGCTCCACTGTCATAATCATCATCTTCTATACTCTTAATTCCTTGATAAAAAATATAATCTTCTGCTCTTTCATTATAGGACATAAGTATATTCTTATAATCCTCCATATACATAAACAGAGGATCTATTCCCATTAAATAAATAATTCCATCTATTACATGAACTAATTTTATTTCTTCTTCCATATTACCTTCTATAATTTCATTTACTAGAACATCAGTTATTATTGGGAGGGGAATATCTTTATCTATAGGATACCCCTTAATATTTGTTGTTGTATTTTTTTTCAATTCAATAAATGTAATCTTGTCTGTTTTTCTTCTAAAATACTCATTAATAAAGTCCATATTTCACCCTCTATTCTTAAAACTTATTCATAAACATTCTTTTTCTTCTAGTACTAGTACTTAATAATTTAAATAAATGTCCTCTGTAGATCATCATGAATGAAAACACTCCCTGTCCTAACAGATATTTTATGATACTAGAAGTACCAAAATTAAACCCAAAAGATAGATGAGTTGTAAATAGGTCTGTAAGAATATTACCTGTTAGATAATAAAGAGCTACATAAAATATTGCATTTGGCAACAACCAGTTTAACCAATTTTCTTTCATAAAATCAATAGAATACATAATACTATTCATAGGGTCTAAAACTTTTAAATATAGAGTTTCAGGCAATGAATTAAGTAGAAACAATATAGATACCATTATTATTATATTTAAAATATAAGCATTAAATCCTAGCATCCCTTGAATAAGGGATAGTAAATAACTTCCTATCCAAGCAAAAAAGAATATAGTATATACCTTTCTAAGAAAATATTTGAATCCATCTTTAAAATCTTGAAATGTCATTCTATTATAATTTATTATGTTATATAGCAAGTACAAGTAGTTTGAAATCAAACTAGCACTAACTATAGCCAAAATAATCCCTGCAAAAATAGATAACACTCCTCTAAATATACTAAATACTACAGTAAAAATAGCTGTATTCAAAATTATATATACTATCCCAGTAAATATTATCATCCAATTACTCTTTAGACTACTTATTGTTTTCTTAAAAGTTTGATTATTAATCATCAAAAAATCCTTTATTATATCCAAGCTAAATCATCTCCTTTATTATATTGCTTATATCATATGTTTTACATCTATTTATAACTTCCTTCTGATATACAAACAATATATCAGTTCTAATCGTATAGTCTGTTGAATTATAACCATCTTCTATGATTTTGAAAATATTAACGCTAAAGGTTTCAACTGCAATATCTTGAATTATCTTTTTCGTAGGTAATTCTTTATATTCTTCTAAGCAATCCTCCATTACTTTCTCATTCTTTAGAATTTCATGAATAATACTTTGTTTTATATCCTCTTTAAATCCTAAAATTCCATTTGGAATTCTAGATCCCTTATTATTCTTTATAAAGTCAAATCTTAGAAGTTCATTGAACACTACCATATTATTAAATCCCTTATGTTTATAAAATTCTATTAATATTTCATACAACCTAATTCTACTATTAGATACCTTATGGTAATTTTTAAATTCCCAGTAATATGAGAAATCTTCATAAAAATCAAATGGACTAGTATAATGATTGTGAACTATGAATTCCAACGCATGCTCAAAATATCCTTCATTATAATACCTCTCTACTAAATCTTCTATTGTCTTTAATTTTATTATTTCTTTAAACTTAATAAAATCATTTTCCAATACTTCATAAGGAGGTTCATCCAGATACTTAAATCCATATTTCTCTTGATCCTTTCTTAATCCAGAGCCTTTAAGTAGTTTTAAGAATCCTAATTGTATTTTTTCAGGTCTTATTTCATATACATCATTAAAAGATTTCCTAAAAGAATCATACCCCTCATATGGAAGTCCTGCAATTAAATCTAAATGCTGATGAATATTTTTATGTGATTTTATCTCCTTAGTAATATCTCTTAATTTCTCAAAGTCGGTAGTTCTTCCAATAGCATCTATAGTATCTAAATTAGTAGATTGTACACCTACTTCAAATTGAAACAATCCTTCTTTTACTCCAGATAAAAAATTTAGCATTTCTCTATCTAATAGATGCGCTGTGACTTCAAAATGAAAGTTTATATCCTTTGGATTCTTATTTATAATAAAACTCATTATCTCCATTGCATAATTTTTATTAGCATTAAAGGTTCTATCTACAAATTTTACCTGCCTCACTTTCCCTTCAATTAAGTTGTTTAATTCTTCCTTAACCCTATTAATCTCAAAATATCTTACTCCTTTAATAGTCGACGAAAGGCAAAACTCACAATTAAATGGGCATCCCCTTGAAGATTCAAAATATACTATTTTATTTTCAAATTCATCTCCTATATTTTTATATGGAGATGGTATAATGTTTAAATCTTTAATCAAAGGTCTAGGAGGATTTTTAATGATTTTATTTCCTTGAGAATAAATTAATCCCTCTATATCATCATAATCTTCATTGCCGTCAATTGTTTTTTTTATAAACTCCCTAAATGTTTCTTCTCCCTCACCATAAATAATAAAATCAATAAACTTATTATCTTCTAAAATCTTTTCTCCATCAAAAGAAACTTCTGGTCCTCCTAAAATTATCTTTATTTTGGGATTTACTGTTTTCAAAATCTTACATATTTTCAATGTCTCTGTTAAATTCCAAATATAAGTTGAAAATCCAATAATCTCAGGCCCCAATTTATATAAATCTGAAGCTATAAAGTCTATATTTTGATTTATTGTATATTCTTTTATATCAATGTGGATTAAATCCTCAACATATCCCTGTAAATACCTAATAGCTAAACAGGAATGAATAAATTTAGAATTTAATGTACTTAATATTACTTTCATCTATTTACCTTCCTTTTATTATATTAAATACATTATATCATTAGTTTTTAGTCTTATACAGAGAATTTACGAAAAGATAAGATTAGTCATTGAATTTTTGACAAAAGTCTTATAGAATATATTGTATAATACGACAAGAAAGGAGATAATTCATGAGAGAATTTGATAAAATTTCTATCCAAGAAATGTCTAAAGATGATATGCTATTAATTATTGAAGCCTTGGAATATACAGGTAGCAATACTAAAATAAATGAATTTTTAAGTTTAAAAGACAGTATTGTGGAGGAATTAAGCTCTTTAGCGGAAATTGACGAAAAAGATTTTTTAGAGTATCTAAGAAAATAGACCCCTAAGGGTCTATCTTTTAAATAAGTACATACCAGTTTTAGTCTGAATTAAAGAAGTTAAGGTGTCATCCTTTACTTCTTTTTTTATTACCTTAGCTTCCTTAAGTAAAGAATGAAAAAAAACATCACCTTCATTAAAATTAAATATATCTGGTAAAATATATTCTTTTATCTTTAGCTTATCAGGGTCTATTCTAGATTTTCTTAAAGATATAATATATTCACCGAGATTAATATAAAATCTAGGAAGATTATATTCCTTATTTGAATCATATAAAAAGTCGTACAATACTTTGCCTATTAATGTCTTTGACTCTTCTTTATCTAAAACCTTAAGAATATCCTCTAGACTCAAATACCTATTATTTATTATACCATTTAAAAAATTCAATAGATGTATTTTTTCTCTTTCAAACTCTACCTTGAAATTGCCTGAATAATTCTCAATTTCTATTCTATAATTCTTTTTATATTTATCCATATAATTAGTTTGAGAAAATCCAATAATATTTTCCTTCAGCTTTTCTATTATATTATCCTCATCTCTAAGAACTAAATACAATAAATGTACAATAGCTATTGTTTCAAATAAAAATTGAAGATTTCCAGATGTAAATAGTATATTTCTTATAGTTTCTTCTTCTATTATTTCATATCTTTGATTTGCAAGAACTAGAGGTATTATTCTACTTATTATAGAATCATCTTTATTATTCCAATATAAACTTGGATTTACTCTTCCTTGTGTATTTAACAAGGAAGAGTTTCCTCCAATTCTATAGTTTAACCATAGTTTAAACTCTTCTAAAAATCTAGTATAGTCAATTCTAACTCCTTCTTCATTCATCATAGGAATTAAAGACTTCGTAGTTATTATAGATAATTGAGATATATAACCATATCTCTTCCCCTCATTATAATCTTCTTGAAATAAGTTTAATAACAATCTTTCAAAGCTCATTTTAGTCATATATATCTACATTCTTTCTGGTGCTTCTATTCCTAATAGATCTAATCCTGTTTTTAATACAGTCTTAGCTGTAAAGGATAACATAAGTCTTGCTTTTTTAAGTTCTATATCATCTGTGATTATAGGGCAAGAATTATAGAACTTATTATAAGCTTTTGCTATTTCGACTATATGTCTTGTAATGAAATAAGGTTCATTTTTCTCCATAGCATCTAGTACTACTTTAGGGAAATCATATAATAGTCTAGTTATATTTATCTCTTCCTCAGTATTAAGAAGGCTATAATTTACATTATTCTCTATATTAAACTTTCCTCTTTCAAGTAAAGAATTTATTCTTGCATGGGTATATTGAACATAAGGACCGGTTTCTCCTTCAAAACTTAATGTTCTATCCCAAGAGAATACATAATCTTTAATTCTTTGATTAAATAATTCTTGAAATATTACGGCGCCTATTCCAACTTGTTTCGCTACTTCTTCTTTATTTTCCAATTTTGGATTTCTTTCATTTATTATATCCAAAGTATTTTTAACTGCAGTATTTAATACATCTTCCAAGAAAACAACTCTACCCTTTCTAGTAGATAAAGTACCATCTTCTAGACTAACCATACCAAATGGTATATGGACACAGTCAATTGCCCACTCATATCCCATAAGCTCTATTACCTTCATCCAAGCTTTAAAATGAAGATTTTGTTGCGAAGCTACTACATATATATTTTTGTAGAAATCATAGGTTTCCTTTCTATAGAAGGCAGCTGCAATATCTCTTGTAGTATATAAAGTTGAGCCATCAGATTTCATAATAAGTGCTGGTGGCATACCATATTCCTCTAAATCCACTAAATAAGCTCCTTGAGATTCCTTCATCAAGTTCTTTTCTCTTAATTCCTCTATTACTGCAGGCATCTTATCGGAATAGAAAGATTCTCCAGCATAGGAGTCAAATTTAATATTTAACATATCATATACCTTATTGAACTCCTTTAAGCTTATTTCCCTAATCCACTCCCATAACCCCAGAGCCTCTTCATTTCCATTTTCTAATTCTTTAAACCAATATCTAGCTTCATCTCTTAATTCTTCATGTTCTTCTGCTTCTGCGTTAAATCTAACATATAATTTTAATAATTCATTTATAGGATCAGCCTCTATTACTTCTTTATCTCCCCATTTCTTATATGCAGAAATAAGCATACCAAATTGAGTACCATAGTCACCTAAATGATTGATAGCAACTGTATCAAATCCTAAGAAAGTATATATTTTATATAAAGCATTTCCTATAACTGTTGTTCTAATATGGCCAATATGGAAAGGCTTTGCAATATTTGGTGATGAATACTCCACTATAACTGTCTTACCATTACCCATATCTGAAGAACCATATTTAGTCCCTTTTTCTCTCACTTCATTTAAAGTAACTTCTGTAAGTTTACCTTTATTTATAAAGAAATTTAGATATGGACCTTTATTTTCTATTTTTTCAAAGTACTCATTTTCTCCAAATTTACTTGCTAATTCCTCAGCTATAGCAGGTGGTGCTTTTCTAAAAGCCTTAGCTAATCTAAACACTGGGAAAGCATAATCACCCATATCATATGATGGTGGCACTTCTATTAAAGAAGATATTTCTTCTTCCGTAAGTGAATCCACTTCTGATTTAATTAATTTAACAACTTCTTCTCTAAAGTTTAACATATTTTCAACCTCCTATTATTCAATTCACAATTGTTTCTTTTTTATTTGATTGTATGTCGCTGTGTTAGGTCATAAAAAAAGGCTCTCGTCTCCTATTATAAGAGACGAGAGCTACCCCGTGATACCACTCTTGTTGGCAAATGCCCACTCGAAATTTTAACGCTACTAGCGTAATATCCTACTCTTTTCAGATATATTCTCCTGAGTTCTCTTCAAATATTTCCTATGTACTGGCTCCCACCAACCCAGCTCGCTTCAACACGGTTAAATTTTCTACTCTCTCAATCGACGAATTATATATAATTATTACTATATAATATACAATATTATCTGTATAAATACAAGTAATATTTAAAACTACTCTATTAGTATATGAACTTTAATATTTTTCCTGTTCACTTATATTACAGAATAATGATTTTTTCTTATTTAAGACTAATACATTAGTGGTGAACAACATTATTCCTCCCACAGTAGTTATAAAATAAGCTGGTATTATATTCAGTAAGAATCCAGACAGTATCAATCCTAATGGCAGTATAATTTTAACCATGCTCATAGCTATACTTAAAACTCGTCCTCTATATTCATCTGGTATCAATTTTTGTAGCATATACATAATCGGTATATCTATAAAAGAAATTGCGACTCCGAAAGCAATCATTATTCCACAATAATAGAAAGTATATATAGTATTAGTAAATAATAAGTTTTTAAACACTATTGGAACTCCCAATAAATTTGTACATATACCTAATGCTAAACTAGCAAATATTAAAATCTTTTTATATGAAGCTCTTTGCATGATCTTTTTGATTATCAATGCACCAATTATCATTCCTATTGGAAATGCACTCTGAATTATTCCCAAACTCCTAGAGTCTAATGTCAATACATTATTAATTATATAAGGCAAAGGTATTGTGATTGATAAACCCATAAAAAAATTCAAGCTAATAAACACACTAAAAATTCCTATTATATCTTTTCTTTCTATAATATATTCTAATCCATTTTTCATATCTTCTACAAAACTAATGCTGTTTTCTTTTTTATTACTCCCATTATAATTATGTTTAAAATCTATAAACATTTCAGACACTCCCGAAAATATATAGCATATTCCATTAAATAGAATAAAATATCTGATATCTATTAGGGCAAATACTATTCCTCCAACCATTGGTCCTAATATGGAAGATGTAGAGTCTATTATCTTGCTAATTGAATTAATATTCATCAGCATATTTTCTGATACAATATTAGGAATTGCTGATTCCATCGATATGCCAAATATAGTAGTAAAAATTGTAGTAATAAATGTACTTATATATATAATTAATAAATTTAGACCATATATACTACTAACCATATATAACAGTATAAGAAATATTCCATTTAATATATCCATGGAAACTACTATCTTTTTTTTATCAAATTTATCAGCTACAACTCCAGCAAACGGATTGATAATTAGCATGGGTATTATACTAACTATTAGAGTCATAGCAAAACTAAGACCTGAACCTGTAATTTCTAATACATGAAGCCCCATGGCAAAAGAATAAATGGATGCACCAAAAATAGATACAAATTTACCTAATGAAAATAATATGAAATTTAATCTCTCCTTTTTGTTTTTCATATTGATCCCTCCTGACCACATCTTAAATAGTAGCCCTTAGACAATGTCAATATATTTTCCAAGTCTTTTTGTTTGCACAAATAATTAAAGATAGGGTTAACCCTATCTTTTTCCATAATATAAATAAGAATATACTTCTTCTCCTTTTACAAAATAGTTTTCGTATTTTCCACCTTTCCCTAAAGGTTCTGAAACTTTTTCATAAATAAGTTCATAGTTTAGATTCTTTATTTTTTCTTTTACATTTTTTAAAATAAAACTTTTTCTATATTTATCATCTATTTTACTATTCACACCAAAGTTTTTAAATATTATATATGAACCTATCAACCAAGCAGATTCTTTAATATAGTTATCTATTTCATTCAACAAAAATTGCTCCTTTGAAAATCCATAATTACTACTTCCTGAAAAATCCACAATAATATCGATAGATTTATTTCCTATAGGAATCTCAGTAAAATCAGAACATATAAATATTATGTTTTTATTGGAATCTATAAGCTCTAGCACGCTTTTCAAAAATTTATGTCTCCCAATATCATTATCAACAGCTATATAAATGGAGTCATCAGGTAATTCATTATATATATGCCTTAAGAAAAAACCATTACCAGATCCTAACTCTAATATTGTTTTGTTCTTAAAATTATCAAACTCTATTTTCTTATGCATCAGTTCTAAATTTTTATATACATTCTCTAAATACTCCATATCAGTTAAGCTTATATATTCCTCTATATATTTATAATCAAATTTCAATCCATGATCTATAGGTTCATGATTAATTATTAATATTCCATCATCAATATCGTATTCTAAACCACAATTACATATTAATTTTCCATCAATTACTTGATTGCTATCTACACTTCCTTTAGAGAGTATTAAATCACCATTACATTTTAAACATTTAAACATGTTTAGATTTCTAAAATCAATACCTATTTTGTTCTTTCGTTCTATGCTAATATTGTGTAGTTCTTGTATTTTAATTTTAAGATTATTTCTAATCTCTTTGAGATTATCTATCTCCTCTCCTATACTCTTATATTTGCTTTCAAAAAATGTTTTATAATATTGATTTTGTTCATATGGAGTAAGATTTCCTAGTCTCCTAAATATAAATATAGATTTAATTTCATTTAATGTAAATCCCATACCCTTTAAATTTAGAATATCTTCTAAGTCTGACTTACATCTATCATCAAAATAATATTGGCCTCCCTGCATTTCAGGTATAATTAATCCCAAATCCATATAATGTCTAACAGTATCAATAGTAAGATTATTACTTTCAGCAAATTTTCCTATTCTCACTAACTCACCACCTGTAATTTCTTTATTGCTTTTCCTATATGAATATTCTATCAAAGCTAAATTAAATAATTATGTTATTCCCAGTATGATTTGAACTTTACATTCTTAGCATTATTCCCAATTAGATATAACTTAACTTCTCCATCTTTAAATATTGATAAATCAAATTCATAGCTATCATTTTTAGGTGATAAATCTATAGTTCTTTCTATATCTCCTTGTACTAAACGTAATGAAAGCTTACCCTTACCACACTCTGATTCAATATAGAGTCTACTCGGATTATTATCTTCTATTTTTATTTTACGGGTAAATTCTTTAGTAGAACTAATATATGATACATTCCATTTGTCTCCTATATTATTTTCTATTGACCCTATTGATATTCCACTATGTGCTTTCAAGTCACCATCTCTAAATACTATCAGAACAAAACCCATAAAGATTATAATAATAACTATGAAATAAATAATAAACCCTATCATAAGTCCCTTCGAATTACTTTCTCTATTTTCCCTGTAATATCTAATATCTTCTTTGAACTCATTTCCACAAGTCATACAATAATTGGATGATCCCGGCACCATACTACCGCATTTATTACATGTGATCATCTCATCCTTACGAGCTACTAGGAAGTAAATTATTAACCCCATTAAGTTGGGAACCAATAATACTATAGCAGTCCATAAGCCTGCATTTAAATTCCTTTTTTTTGCATCTCTATATGTCCATGTACCTAGAAAAGCAAATGTCACAACAACAAATGATATTAATATTCCAAACAGTATAAACATATTCATAGACAAATCACAGCTCCTTTCTTAAGTTCAAAGTATTTAACTCCAATAGCTGTCAATACTATGCTAAATATCATAGTCAATAATCCAAATACCATAATCATTACCTGTAAAGTTCCATATGGAATATAAATGAAAGCTATTGTTGATACTGCTATGGTTATAAAGATAGAAATAACCATTGGAAGCCACCATATGGATATAGTCTTCTCTTTAGAGTTTCCATATCTTAATTTTTTCTTTAATTCTTGATTTAACTTTTCATCAACTTTATCATATGATGCAAGGGATTTTTCTAGTAGAAAGTCAATACTTTCCTTATCTATATCCTTCATAGCCTTTCCCCTCCAATTCCTTTTTTATAATTAATCTAGCTTTATGTAAACGGCTTTTAATTGTTCCCTGTGGTAACTTTAAAGTTGCTGCAATTTCTGATATAGACATATCTCCATTATAATACATAATAATCGGTATCCTAAATTTATCACTTAGGTTAGAAACTATAATATTTACTTGACCTATTAACTCATTTGAAATAGCTATATCTTCTGTACTAATGCTATTGATTGATATATCCCATAAATCATTTCCCTCTATACTGACTGTTGGCGCAATCCTATGACGCCGAGCATTTTTACGAATGGTATTTTTCCATATACTTACTGCAAGAGAAATTAAAAATCCTTTTGGATTATTGTCTATATCTATATTTTCTTGAATTTCTACAGCTCTTAGAAAAGTTTGTTGATATAAATCATCTGTATCGGACTTATTTACTGCAAGTCTCCTACAAAATCCATAAATAATATCTCCATATAGATCAATTAGTTCTTCTACATCCGATACATTCATCACCACCGCCTCCTCATACTGTTATCGTCACCATATTATATATGGTTCATTTTTTCTTAAGTTTTCTTATAATAAAAAAGATATTTGTTTTTGACACAAATATCTTTTCCAAATATTAAAAACTATTTTACTTAATCTCTACTACTGTAACGCCATCTCCGCCTTCTCCAAAGGTACCAAATCTAGAAGCTTTGACATGTCTATGACTTCTTAAATATCCTTTTATCCCATCTCGAAGCACTCCAGTACCTTTACCATGTATTATATTAATTTGCTTTAAGCCTGCAATATATGCATCATCTAAATATTTATCTAACTCTAAAAATGCTTCATCTAGATTTTTTCCTCTTAAATCAATTTCTGTCCTAATATCTTTAGACTTAGATCCCATTATTTTTTTTGTACTACCATGGACTTTTTCTTCTTCATCTGAAGTTGTTCTCTTTAACGTAGATATATGAGCAGTTATTTTCATTATACCCACTTGAATCCTTACATTTCCATTATCATCTGGTTCATCAAGGACTGTACCCTTTTGATTGAAGGTAAGAACCTCCACAGTTTCTCCCACCTTCAAGTTTTTTGGCGGCTTATTGGATTTTACATTTAGTACATTACGAGACACTTCTCCCTCAGCCTTATTTAATTTAGCTTTTAATTTATCCTGTGCTTCTTGAAGTTTTCTATTTCTATCCTTTTCTATTTCACTAGATATATCTCTTAATTCTCCTACTATAGAATCTGCATCTTCTTTAGCTAATCTTAATATATTTCTAGCATCTTCCTTAGCCTTAACTAAAATCTTGTCTCTCATTTCCTTTGTTTTATCTTTTTCTATTTCTAAATCTGCCTTCAATTTCTCTACTTCTAATCTATATCTTTCTGCTTCAGCCCTATTAGCCTCTGTAGCTAATCTATCTTTTTCCATAGCCTGTAGCACATCTTCAAATTCTACATTCTCCTTAGAAATAAGGTCTTTTGCATAATCTATGATATATTCTTGTAATCCAAGTCTTTTAGATATTTCGAAAGCATTAGATTTACCTGGTACTCCAATAAGCAATCTATATGTGGGGCTTAAAGTCTCCACATCAAATTCTACAGATGCATTTTTTACACCTTCTGTAGTTAATGCATATAGCTTTAATTGACTATAATGAGTTGTAGCAATGATTCTAACATTTAATTTAAGTAAATGATCAAGTATTGACATGGCAAGAGCTGCACCCTCTGTAGGATCTGTTCCTGCTCCAAGTTCATCAAATAAAATTAAACTATTATATTCTACTTTAGATAATATATCTACTATATTCACCATATGAGATGAGAAGGTAGAGAGAGATTGCTCTATACTTTGCTCATCTCCAATATCTGCAAATATCTGAGTAAATATTGCTATCTCTGAATTAAAATCGGCAGGGATATGAAGTCCTGACTGAGCCATTAAAGTAAGTAACCCCACAGTCTTTAATGTAACGGTTTTACCACCAGTATTCGGCCCTGTTATTATCAAGGAATTGAAATCTCTTCCTAGGTATACGTCTATTGGTACTATTTTAGCTACATTAAGCAGTGGATGACGACCTTTTTTAATATTTATATATCCTTTTTCATTTAGTATTGGCTTAGTCGCCTTCATATCAAGGGCAAGTTTCCCTTTAGCAAAAATAAAGTCCAATTCTTGAAGGATTTTTTGATTATTTCCAATCCCTTCGGATTCTTCTGCAACTAAGTTTGAAAGTTCCCTTAAAATTCTTTCTATCTCTTCTCTTTCTTTTAGCTCTAACTCTCTAAGCTCGTTATTTAGCTGAACTACTGCCATAGGCTCTATAAATAACGTTGCCCCGCTCCCACTCATGTCATGGACTAATCCTGGTACATTTCCCTTATTCTCTGATTTAACAGGTATTACATATCTTCCTTCTCTAATAGTTACAATGCTATCCTGAAGATATTTTTTGTTAGTCTGGGAATTTATTATTGAGTTTAACTTATCCTTTACTGCCTCATTCTTACTAATTATTTGTCTTCTAATACTTCTAAGCGTTGAGCTAGCATTATCTGAAATTTCATTTTCTGATATTATAGCATTATTTATTTCATCTTCAATATGTTTAAAAACCCTAAGCCCCTCAACTAATTCTTCTATTATAGGATAATCAGATACTTTATCCTCTTTCGTCTCTTTTATATAGTTTTTTAATCCCCTAGATACTCTTAGAGAGTCAGATACCTTTAGTAAGCCCCCAGGACTAAGAGCTCCGCCTATTTCTGCCCTTTTAACTTCAGGTGCTATACTGTGTATTCCATATAACGGTGGCGTTCCCCTTTTAATTAAAAGTGTATAGGCCTCCTCTGTTTCTCTTTGAAGATACTCTATATCTTCCATATTTGTTAAAGGCTTTATTTCTTTTACCTTGTCCTTACCTAAGCTAGATTCAGCTTTTCCTAGAAGTAAATCTATAATCTTATTATATTCTAATGTTTTTAAGGTCTTTACATTCATTTTATAATCATTCCTTCTCGTAAATTACCCTGCAATAATGTAATTATAACACATTTGTAGGCAATAAAAAAGGTTCTGAAAAGAAAAGGGAGTTATTAGATAAATAACATATTTTCAGATACTTCAAAGAAAAAATCATAAAAAATGAGAATCTCAAAGTGACGTCAAATCACAAAGAAGAGATTCCCATGAAGATACCTTCATCAGCTATTATACGAACTTATTAAGTTGTTTAACAACCAGAAAACTATGAAAATTGTTACAAAAGTTAGGATTTTGCAAGCGACACAAAGGTATGCTACCTGATACAATTCTAGTTCTCGATAGCTCAATTATACCAAAAATAAAATGTCCATGCTATTTTATTATCAAAACTGTTGAATCTTTTAAGTTCCTTTCTTTTTTGGTATTTATTCTTCTTCACAATCCACAAATATTGCTTCGAAGACATCTGAATATCTATTTATTCTATATGCATATCGTAAGCTTATGTTTTTATTAATTATTTCTGAATCGTAAAACGTACTATTGGTGTCGTCACGAACAAAATATTCCTTCAACTCATCAAAGCTTGAATACTGTTTTACATAAACTTTATCGTCATATTTTTCCAACAATTTTGAAACACTCTTTTCCACACCTTCAAGCCAACTCTCTCTATAATCACTCTCATCTGAATAATAGAAACATGTTATGTCTTCAGGGTTATACATATTCTTGGCGAAAGACATATTAATGCTTAAAACTGTAATAAGCAGGAAGCAAACTGTTAATACAAGCAATGATTTTTTCACTATACTCACCTCCTCGTATAATAAAGTTACAGTTTAATTACTGTATTTTCTTTTCTATCTCA
>NZ_CABSQO010000059.1:0-15522 GCF_902479755.1 uncultured Tissierella sp.
ATATAAAATACTATTTATACAAAGTTTCGTAAATTTTTTGCTCTAAAACTGCTCCATATTTACTATTTTTCTTTTTAGCTTCTTCTAAATATTCTTTAAAATTTACATCAACATTTAAATCTTCTCCAAAAATAATTGCTTCTAAGGAGTTCCTAATTTTATTAACTACGAAACTTTTATTGGTATCCCAACCGTTGTTTATGGAATCTATTATTATCATACTTAGAGCCTCTATAATCTTATTATTATCATATCCCTTTTTAATCAAAGAGTCTATATCAATTATAGAAGCTTGATAGTAATTTCCATTTTCCCTTGCTTCTTCCAGTATAAATCTAGTATATCCTATCAGACAAGTTGCCCCTATACACTTTCCACATTTCTCTTCTCCCAAACAAATACTATCTAAAGTTTCTTTAAGAACTCTTGTCTGATTATAAAGCTTCGAGGCTACTTCCTTCATAGGAGAACTGACTTTATTCTTTCTATTTGTAAGTAGCT
This sequence comes from uncultured Tissierella sp., assembly GCF_902479755.1. Taxonomy (NCBI): domain Bacteria; kingdom Bacillati; phylum Bacillota; class Tissierellia; order Tissierellales; family Tissierellaceae; genus Tissierella; species uncultured Tissierella sp. The sequence goes on from NZ_CABSQO010000059.1 coordinate 502, forward strand.
TTCTTATTAAAACAAATTCAACAATTAATAATAACAATAAGTATAATATAATATTAACAATATTTATATAGTCTTTTGGAATTGTATTTAATAGTTTTAAACTTCCAAAGAATACAAAAACTATAGAAGAAACAATTTTAATAGCAACCTCTGGTATCTTTTCCCCAATTTTACTGCCTATAAATATACCAAGTCCAGATGTAGCGACCATACCTAACGTTGTTCCCATTAATATAAAAATAGGATAATTTCCTTCTGTTGATAATGTCATTGCTGTTAATTGAGTTTTATCACCTAATTCTCCAATAAAAAAAGCTAGTGCCACTGTTATAATTGGACTGAAAGCCTTTTTATTCTCAGCTTCATCTATTTCATCATCTTTTAAAGCCATTATACCAAAAATAACAAACATAATTCCAGCAATTATTTGTATTAAATTCATTGGAACTACCTTAGAAATAAAACGACCTAATATAATAGCAATTCCATGATTTAATACAACTCCAAATATGACACCTAAAATTACTTCCTTTACCTTATACTGGGTCGCAAAAGTCATAGCTATTATCTGAGTCTTATCTCCCATTTCAGCAGCAAAAACTAATAAAAATGCTCTAAACAATTCTTTTATCATTCAGATTTCTTCCTCCCATAATGAAAAAACTTTTAGCTTGTTATTACGATTTCAACAAGCTAAAAGTCTTAGTTATTTAATTAGAATAGTTATATTGTATTATTTTTATATGCAATCTTACCTTTTTTAACTACTGTATCAACATGGTTTATTCCAAAATGATATATAATATATTCTAAATTTGGTGAATCAAACATTACTATATCTCCTCGTTTTCCTATTTCAAGACTTCCAATTTCTTCTTCTAATCCTAAAGCTGCAGCTCCATTTATAGTTACAGCTGTAATTACTTCTTCTGGAGTCAATTTCATAATCAATGAACCAAAACTCATTATAAGCTGTAAATTTTCTGTAGGACAGCTTCCAGGATTATAGTCTGTAGATAAAGCTATGGGAACTCCTGCTTCCACCATTTTTCTAGCTCTAGCAAATTTTCCAGTTTGTAAATTAAAGCTAGTGCCAGGAAGTAAATTTGCTATCACACCACTCTTAGCCATTTGCTCAATTCCAATATCACTAGCTGCTATCAAGTGATCTGCCGTGATACATCCTATTTCTGCTGACAATTCCGCTCCGCCTAATGGCTCAATTTCATCAGCATGCAGCTTAGGCTCCATACCATATTCCCTAGCAGCAAGCAAAATCTTTCTAGATTGGTCTATTGTGAAAACACCTTCTTCACAAAATACATCACAGAACCTCGCTAACTTTCTTCTAGCTACTTCCGGTATCATATCTTTAATAATAATATCTACAAATTCATCTGGATTATCTATATAGTCTTTGGGCACAGCATGGGCCCCCATAAATGTTGAAACAACATCAACATGATGATCTTCATTCAACTTATTTGCTACCTCTAATTGTTTCAATTCAGTGTCAAAATCGTCTATCCCGTATCCACTCTTTGCTTCAATCGTTGTTACTCCAAACTTAAGCATAGTATCTAAACTTTTTTTTGCTTGATTATACAACTCTTCAAATGTGGCTCCTTTTGTCGACTTAACTGTAGAGTGAATACCTCCACCTGCTGCTAATATATCCAAGTATGGTACCCCTTTTAACTTCATAGCTAATTCATTTTCTCTAGATCCACCATGTACCAGATGAGTATGAGAATCTACTAATCCTGGGGTTACAGTTTTACCAATACCATTTAATATTACAGTATCCCCATCTACAATAATATCTGATGGTAATTCACCCTCTCCTACATAAATTATTTTCTCACCATTTAAAGCTATTATACCATTTTTTATTATTCCTATATCTTTTAATGATTCTTTAACTCTAGGTTTATTTTCTCCTTTTAAAGTTATTAAATTATCCACATTCTTTATAACTAAAGTAGCTTTCATTCTATCACCTTATTCCATCATTCTTTTTTCTAAAATTTGCCCGTGGTCAAAGTTCTCTAGTCTTAAATAGTAATCCGCTACATCAATCATTGCCGCCATAGGAAGTAATCCTATTATTTCGCTCCCTATAACATTTACTCCATATCTTCTAGCTTCTCTCTCTATTACATCAAACACTCTAAACAGCGGTGTTTTAGTATAGTCTACCATATTCATAGTTACTTGTACAATATTTCTTTCTTTGATTTCTATTCCTAATGCCTTACAATATTTAAATCCTCCTGCCGCACCTCTTATGGATTTTGCAATGTTTTTAGCCACACTAATGTCATTTGTTCCTAGATTTACATTAAATGCTACTAAAGGCATCCTTGCTCCTACTGCTGTAACACCTGACTTTTCGTTTAATTCAATTGGTCCAAAGTCTGGGACCCAATCTTTTTCCTTTAATTTATCTGCCATCCCTTCATATTGACCTCGTCTTACATCGGCTAAGTTCTCACGGCTTAAAGATTCCGCTGATTTCTCATATAAATATACCGAAATATTAAGTTCTTCTCCTATTCTTTTCCCTAACTTTTTTGATAGCTCAACACATTCTTCCATAGTAACATCTGATATTGGAATAAGTGGTATAACGTCTGTTGCACCCATTCTAGGATGTTCTCCTGTGTGACTTCTCATATCTATTAGCTCGGATGCTACCTTGCATGCATTAAAAGCCGCATCTATTACTTTCTCAGGTTCACCAATAAAAGTAACAACTGTACGATTATGATCCTTATCCATAGAATAATCTAGTAGTTTAACATCTTCAATTATTCTAATTTCTTCAACTATTTTTTCTATAATATCTTTATTTCTTCCTTCACTAAAATTAGGTACACATTGAATAATTCTAGCCATTTTATATCCCCCTATGATTAATTTTTCAATTTATCTTCCACTAACTTTTTAACTAAATCATTATCCGCTACATATGGAATTGTAATATGGTCTGTATCTTTAAATTTATTATTATATTCTATACAAGTAGATATTGAATTTTCATTTCTAGCCCAAGCTCTTCTTGCAACTCCACCCATTACATCCCATGGCATTGAAGTTTTAAGGATATTATCAACTCTTTCAGATCCATCTAATACCATCCCAAATCCACCATTAATTGATTTCCCTATACCTACTCCTCCACCATTGTGAAGTGCAATAAGGCTCATTCCTCTAGCTGCATTACCTGCAAAACATTGTGTAGCCATATCTGCCATAATATTACTACCATCCTTAATATTAGCAGTCTCTCTAAATGGTGAATCTGTACCCCCTGTGTCATGATGGTCTCTACCTAACATTATAGGACCCACCTCTTTATTTCTTACCATTTCATTAAATTTTAGCGCTATTTCAGTTCTACCTAGTGCATCTTGATATAAAATTCTAGCCTGAGTGCCTACAACAAGCCCATTGGCTTCTGCATCTCTTATCCATATATAATTGTCTCTGTCTTGACCTCTTCTATTTGGGTCTATACATTCCATGGCTGCCTTATCTGTTTTAATTAAGTCCTCATGCTTTCCACTTAAACAAACCCATCTAAAAGGTCCATATCCATAGTCAAATAACATAGGTCCCATTATATCTTCTACATAAGATGGGAATATAAATCCTTCTGATTCATCTATTCCATTTTTAGAAATATCTTTTGCCCCTGCATCATAAACGGCTTTCATAAAGCTATTTCCATAGTCAAAGAAATATGTTCCTCTTTCTACTAGCTTCTTAATTAATTCAAAATGATGTATCAAAGATTCATTTACTAGTTTAATAAATCTTGATTTATCCTTTTCTATCATTTCTGTTCTTTCTTCAAAGGTTAATCCTTGAGGACAATATCCTCCATCATAAGGAGCGTGACATGAAGTTTGATCTGATAATAGCTCTATATTAATATGATTATCTACTGCATATTCCAGCAAATCTACAATATTACCATGGTATGCAATCGCCACAGCTTCTTTTTTAGTCATTGATTCATGAGCATATTCAAATAATTTTTCTAAATCATCAAAAGATTTATCTATCCAGCCTTGATTTAGTCTAGTCTGTATTCTAGAAAAATCTACTTCTGCTATAATTCCCACACCATTTGCTATTTTGGTAGCTTTACCTTGAGCTCCACTCATACCACCTAATCCAGAACTTACAAACATATGACCTCTTAAGTCACCATCTTCCTTTACTCCAAGTTTCATTCTGCCTGCATTCAATATGGAATTGTAAGTTCCATGAACAATTCCTTGAGGTCCAATATACATCCAACCTCCTGCTGTCATTTGTCCATAGTTTGCAACTCCCATTGCCTGTGCTTTAATCCAATGTTCCTGATCATCAAAAGCTCCTATCATAAGTGCGTTTGTAATAATCACTCTAGGACTTGTTGTAGATGACTTAAATAATCCAACTGGATGACCTGATGCAACTACTAGCGTCTGCTCATCAGTCAATTCCTTCAAATACTTCTTAATCAATCTATATTGCATCCAATTTTGACAGACTTGCCCAGTTTCTCCATAGGTAACTAATTCATATGGATATAATGCTACATCAAAGTCAAGGTTGTTATCAATCATTACTTGAAAAGCTTTTCCTTCGATGCATTTACCTCTATACTCATCTATTGGTTTACCCTTAATATTACCTTCTGGCCTATATCTATAACCATAAATTCTTCCATGGGTAAACAACTCATCTAAAAACTCTGGTGCTAATACTTCATGTAATTCTTCTGGTATATATCTTAGGGCATTTTTAAGTGCAATTTCTATTTCTCTTTGAGTCAAGCTTAATTCTCTCTTTGGAGCCCTTCGTATTCCAGCTTCAAAATTAGGCATAAGTGGCAATTCATTTCCTAACTTGATAGTCATAGCCTCAGAAATTTGCAAATTCTTAATCATAAAATCTCCCCCTTATAATAATCTTCCAATTTCTTTCTCAACAGCATTTACCATATTTTCAGATTTAATTATATCTTCGCATTTGTTTATATCTAAAGACATAACTCTATCATCTTCCATAAACTTGACACTATCTCTTATTACATTATAAGCTATTTTAGTTCCTTTTCCTAATCCTTTATTTCCTCTTAAATCAATTGCTTGACAAGCAGCTAAAATTTCCATAGCTAGAACTTTTCTCACATTTCCCATTATTTCTCTAGCCTTTCTTGCAGCAATGGTTCCCATAGATACATGATCTTCTTGGTTAGCAGATGATGGTATAGAATCTACACTGGCTGGATGTGCCAACACCTTATTTTCTGATACCAAAGATGCTGCTGAATATTGAACTATCATGAATCCCGAATTAAGTCCACCTTTATTAACTAAAAATGCTGGCAAGCCATTACTTAAAGAAGGATTTACTAATCTTTCGAGTCTCCTTTCAGACAAATTAGCTAATTCAGATAACCCTATACCTAAAAAATCAAAGCTTAAGGCCATTGGCTGCCCATGGAAATTACCACCCGAAATTACTTCTTCCTCTTCAACAAATATTAAAGGATTATCTGTGGCAGAATTCATTTCGATCTCAATCCTTTCTCTTACATATTCAAAACAATCTTTGCTGCCACCATGTATTTGAGGTATACACCTTAAAGAATATGCATCCTGCACTCTTAATTCTCCTTGGCGAGTCACCATTGAACTTTTCTCTAATAAAGCTAATAAATTCTTTCCTGTATTTGCTTGACCTTCATGAGCCCTTACACTATGAACTCTGGAATCAAACGCATCTACTATACCATTTAAAGCTTCTATTGTTAAAGAAGCTGCTATATCAGCTGTCTTACTTAACATAATAGTATCATATATTGTTAAGGCACCAATTGATGTCATGACTTGAGTTCCATTAATCAGAGCTAATCCTTCCTTAGAAGTTAATTCAATAGTTGGTATTTCTGCCTTTTCCATAGCTTCCTTGCCAGACATTCTCTTTCCTTGATATATAGCTTCTCCTTCTCCTATCATAACTAATACCATATGAGATAGTGGCGCTAAATCTCCACTAGCTCCAAGAGATCCCTTTTCAGGTATAATTGGATGTACTCCTTTATTTAACATTTCAACTAAAGTATTTAGTGTAGATAGTCTTATACCAGAGAAACCTTTAGACAATGCATTTGCTCTAAGTAGCATAATACCCCTAACTATATCTTCATCTAAAGGATTCCCTACCCCACAAGCATGACTTATAATAAGGTTCCTTTGTAATATTTTCGTTTCTTCTCCAGTGATAACTACATCGCTGAATTTTCCAAAGCCTGTAGTTATACCATAGACAACCTTATTTTCGTCTACGAATTTATCAACTAAGGCCCTAGCTTTTTCTACCCTAGCAACTGCCTCTTTAGACAATTCTACTTCTACTCCTAATCTTACCACCCTTATAAATTCTTCCAAGGTTAAACCATTGCCATTAATAAATACTTTTCCCATAATATCCCCCTCCATTTAAATTCATTAATATATTTCACTACCTAACTAAAGTGCATAAAAAAACCACAGAATTATCTGTGGTTTTTTAATTTAATAGATTTTCTTAAAGTAAATAAATTCTTAGACATAATCTCCCCTACTTTTTAATGATGGAAATTTTTCTAAACCTTTAATTAATTATATCATAATATAGTATAAAATAGTAAATATTTTTTATAATCTATAGGAAAATTCCATCCTATTTCAATTTGAATTTTCCTATGGGTTGTAAAACAATCCTCCTTATTCTGCTAACGCTTCTTTTATTAAACTATAGACGCAAATATATTGCCAAAGTTCTTAGATAAATTAAAGCTATTAAAATCAAACTCTTTATTCTTCAAAGAAGTGGAAATATATAGAATACCTTTTACTCCTTCATCCTTTATTAATGGTAATACTATAATTGATTGCCAATTGGGCAATCCAGATAAAGAATCAACATTGTCTATATTATCCCAATCTATTAAAAATTCTCCTTTTTTACTATCTATTACTCTATCAATAATCTTATGATTTAAAGGAGGAGTTTCTACCCAATCATCATCAAATCTAGCCCGAGTAAAATATTTTTTTGCATCTTTATTCTTTTCAATAATCATCATAGTTGCCCATTCCGCATCTATGGTCTCTAATAATCTTCCTAAAAACGTAAATGTTTTTCCTTTAATATCGCGATTCTCTCTAATTAACTCAATAATATCCATAAGGGCTAAAATATTTCTATTATCTTCATCCATGCTACCTGTTAGAATTCCAGCAAGCTTATCAACTCTATTTATCGTATTATCCATTTGGGCATTCCATAAAATAGCTTTATTCCTACCTGTCTCCTTTGCATGGTATAAAGCTTGGTCAGCCTTTTCAATTAAATCCTCCTTAAATTGACTATGTTGCGGATAAAGAGATATACCTATACTTACAGTAACAGGGTGATCTATTCCTTGAATTTTTAAAGACTCTATATTTTTTCGCACTTTTTCAGCAATATTATATGCCTCTTCTTCCGTTGTATTTTTAAGCAATACGATAAATTCTTCGCCACCATATCGAGCTACAATATCAGTGCCCCTAATCGTTGATTTTAGAGCATTTCCTATTGAGGCTAAAATTTCATCTCCCTTTCTATGGCCATAGTTATCATTTACATTTTTAAATTTATCAATGTCTAGCATCAAAATAGAGAAGTTCCCATTGTTAGACTTAGTTTTACTGATAAGTTGGTCAAATTTTGCTTCATAATACTTTCTAGTAAATGTACTAGTAAGCTTATCAGTTGTTGCCATTAACCTTAGCTTATTGTTTTCCAAGTTAATAAATATTAGATAAGAAAGATTTCTAATCAATTGAAGTCTATCAATATCAAATCTATTGAAAACCTTATCCGTTTCTAAGTAGATATAACCTTGAGTTATACTTTCATCTGAAGAATATTTCCTTCTATCAACTTTTTTTTCATTTTCTTCTTCAAATATAATTATTGGCACGCACATTATACCTTTAATGTCATTTGATAAAAACTCTTTATATCTTTGATTATAAGCCATACTAAAATTGCTATTTATTAAAATTCCCCTCTTAGATCTATCTGCTAAATTTAAAATACCCTCATTGATTTTATAATCAAATTTTTTATCTAGAGATGAAATTATTTCATATTCTTTCTTTTTCTCATTATAGCTTAAAATAAATCCTCTTTTTGCAAAAGATTCCTTCCCCAAATAAGACAATATTAAATCAAGATTATATCTAAAATCATCACTGAGTTTAGATATTAAATTTTCTGTGTTTTTAATATCTAAAGCTTCACCATAATATTCTAATTGTGTAATCCTTACAAATTCTTCACTACCTATTCCATCGATAATTGGAGTTATATCAAAATATTCATATATATTTTCGTCACTTATGCTCTCTAAAGGAAGATAGTCCAATTGACAAGCATATTCTTTTTCTACGGCCGTAAAGATTCTCTCTTTTATTAAGTCTCCCTTTCTACTTTTAATATAACTAAATTTAAAGTTTACGTCATATATCTTCAAAGATAACCTATAGATAATATCTAATGCTTCTACTAAATATTTAATAGCCTGCTTATATTTTCTTTTACAATACAACTTAAACCCAATTACTATATTTAAAAATAGCCTTGAGGAAAATAGATTATCTTGTACCTTTTTTTCTTCAACAAAAATTAAATCTTCAATGGATTTATCTGTAGAGTCAATAATATATAATATGACTTCTCTCATAATATCTAAAAATTCTACTTTTGTTAAATTTATTAAGTTAGAATCTTCTTCGAGTAAGTCTAATGCATAATCAATATCTCCGCATAAAATACTGATTATAGAAAAGTAAAGCAATGCTTTTTTTCGTTCCTGTATTAGTTCTGTTTTCCTATATAACTCTCTAATTTTTTCTATCTCATCCTTATTAAAATAAGATTCATTAAAAAATTTGAAATAAATTATTCTACACTGTGCCTTTAAATATTCTCTAGCATTAAATTCCTTACATAAATCTCCAGCAACTTGCGACTCTTCTATACCTTTTTCCCATTGTCCCATATATCCATAAAATTCTCCCAGAAAATTATGATAACCAACATTGAGCTCTAAGTCTAAAATTTGCTTAGTTTCAAATATTTCTTTTAAATATGCATAACATTCAGAAGCATTGTTATATTCAGAAGTAGCTAAATATATAATACCCATATTAATATTAGCTATTAAAATTCCATTTAAGTCCTGTAATTCTATAGCACCTTTTTTAACTTCCTTCATATATTTAAGTGCTTTCTCAAACTCGTAATTCCTCATATATAGTTCAGCAATATTGTTTAGAAAAATTATTTCTACTTCTTGGACACCGAATTTAGTTGCAATTCCTAGACCTCTTCTATAATTCTCCATTGCTTTCTCATTATTTGCATAATGGTCTGCATATATAGTACCAATGTTATTAATCGGTCTAGTAGCTTCTACTAGGCTATCGGTTTCTTGATGATATAGAATACTCTTTTCATAATTCTCTATAGCTTCCTTTATATTTCCACTTAAAGCTTTAATTAATCCTAAACGGTTATATATAGTACCTAAATATGCCTTAATTTCATAAGTTTCAGATAAAGTAATAGCCTTATATAAGAGTTCTTCTGTCTCTTTTAGCTCCCCATTACTTATACCTATTCTAGCTCTTAAAGATAAAGCTATAATATTACCCTCAATTATATGATTTTCTGTAGATATTTTTTCTATATCTTCAATATATTTAAACGCCAAATGGTTTTGTCCTTTTCGATAATAATTATCTACAGTAATAGACATGCCTTTAATTATATGTTTAAAATCACTTAACCTTCCTGCTTCCTTCTGATAGTCTTCTAAATAGGCGTCTCCTTTTTCCGTTTCCCCCTTCAAAGAGTATATGTCCACTAATTTCTCTAGAATCTTTAGTTTAATTGTGCCTTTACTATCCTTTGCTATATTATATGCTTTCTCAAGCAATAACCTGGCATAAGTACTATACCTATTTTCTAGTTTTTCAAAACCTCCTAGAATTATATTTAGAGCTTTCTCAGATTGATTAGATTTAATTAAATGATATATTAATTCTTCTAATACTAGATCTAGATCATCACCGTAAAAATCCTGAATAATCTTAGATGCCTTTCTATGCAAATTTTCTTTTTCATCCTGAGGAATTTCATAATATACTAATTTCTTTAGTTCACTACTATTTATACTATAACTATATCCCCAGTCTGCTAACCTTTCATCGATAAGCTTTAAACTAGTTAACTCATCTAAATCTTTTTCCAGCTTACTTTGTTCTATATCTAACATATTCATCAATATCTTTTTATGCAGTACATCATCAAATATTGCCATTACTTTAAATACATCAAAATAATTCTTTTTAATAATATCTAGCTGTTTTTTAAAGGCATCATCAAAATCAGCTGGAAAGTACAAATCTGAATAACTATCACCTTTTCTATGCCATTTGCCATCAATGTTAATATAAAATTCTCCTATATTATATAAATGCTTAATAATATATTCTATATGTCTAGGATTTCCTTGACTTTCTTTATATAAGACTGATGCTAAATTGTGTGGTATACGAGACATACCTAATATATTCTTAACCATAAATCCAATTTCTTCTAATCCAAGCTTATGCAGTTCCATATCCATTACATATGAATCCATTTTCCACTCATTTATTTTCTCTTTAACTAAAGTAGTTTCTTCTCCATGACTTCCTTCAAAAGAAAAAATAAAAAACACATTATTTCCTTTAACGTTTTTAATTAGATAATCTAAAAGCATTACAAAATTACTGTTGCATTTCTGTATATCATCAATAATAATATATATTATCTTCTCTTTAGAAAGCTCCGTAAAATAATTTGCAATTCTATTATATAACCTAAATCTTTCTGTTTTTTGATTTAAATCAGTATCTATGCCTTCATCAATATTTAATCTTAACTCTGGAAGTATTCGTGACAACTCATTTCTATATTTCTCTATAAGTTCAGATGGTGTATCCTTCATAGATTGTTTTAATATGTTTGACATATCTAGTAAATCATTACTTATACTTTCATGTATCCCAATAAAATACACATCTCTACCTTTTAGTCTTAATCTATGAGATATTTCACTGAGGAATCTTGACTTTCCGACTCCAAAATCGGCATTTACAACTAAGCCTTTATATCTATTAGTTCCATTTACTATATCATCATCTATTAACATGGACTTATGAATTTCTTTCTCCCTACCAATGATTTTATTATTAAAGGATAAAGAACTTCTGCTTTCTATTAAATCATAGGAATGATTTAGGCTAAAAATATTATTTATTTCATCTATAATCTCCAATAGGTTTACATCTCTTGTAATGAAATCTCTCTTAGTAAGTTGTTTAATAATATTACTTAGCTTTTGTTTTTGTTCTGTAGTTAAAATACCTTCCTCATTATATACAAATGAGTCTACATCATCAACTAGAAAATCCTGTAGTAATAAATATTTAATTAACACACCTAATGAAAAATAATCTACTTTTTTATCATTTTCATCCCTATTTATTAACGCTTCGGGAGATATGAAATATCTTGTTAAATCATCATAATGAGAATTGTATCTTTTTTCAACAATAGTAGCTAAATCCGTAAGTTTTATACTTCTATCTTTAGTTATAAATATTTCTGAAGGATTTAATAATTTGTATGTGAAACCTCTAAAATGTAAAAAATCGATTGTTGCTATAATATCTAATAGAACTTTAAGCTTTTCTTCCAAACTTAGCTCTTCTTTTATATCACTTAATCTAGGACTATGAATATATTCAGATATAGAGTAATATAACAACATATTTACCTTTTTAGTATCTATTGTCTTAACTAGGTTAAACTTTTCACTAGACAATATATGCTTATGATTAATGTTTGATAAATAAATAAAATTGTCGATAAAATAATTTATTAATTCTCTTTGAACATCAAAGTGATAAAGCTTCATCAATTGAATTTTATCGTCTTCCCATAGATCAGATACTTTATACGTCTCAAAATATAACGTATCCTCTAAAACCTTTTCAATCTTATATCTATTGTCGACAATTTTCATGTTATCCCCTCTTTTTTACATCTAATCTTATGACTCATCCTTCATTGCCTCATATAAGGCTTTTAATCCCAAGTGTAATCTATTTTTATCCTCATCACTAAAATTACTTAACTTTCCTGATAAGAAGTCAATACGCTTATTTAACACTTTTTCCAAAATATCATAACCGTTAGGTAATACCTCTACTCTTACAACCCTTTTATCTTTCTCATCTTTTTTTCTTACTACTAACTCAGCTTTTTCCATGCGATCAATAAGATCTGTAATAGTGCTACATGCCAAAGCCATTTTCTGGCTTAATTCTCCAATTGTCATATTTCCTTGGTTTATAAGAATCTGTAAAGCTGAAAATTGAGGTACAGTAATATTAAAGTCAGATAATATTTCTCTCCCTTTTCTCCTTATGATATAATCTACTTTTCTTAGATATTTTTCTATATTAGCTACATTTTCACAGCTTACATTTTCGTTCATTTGTATCCTCCTCTTTATCTTTTCAAAATAGTCTAGTTTTGTTTAGACTATAATTCTAAAGGCCTTCGGTACAATCTCAAAAGTGGCAGGAAGTTTACCACCATATTCACCATCTATATCGATAGACACTTTCTCCCTAGTATCTAATCTCACACTCTTTGACTTAAAATATACAACATTTGGATGATTAATATGATCACCACTAAATATATTAATAAAAATATTGGCTAAGTCTTGAACTCCTGATTTTTTTACAATCACTATATCTAACAGTCCATCTAGGACATCTGCTTTTGGTGCTAATTTTTTAAAACCTCCAATAGATGAGCTGTTGGATATGAGAAATAACAATACTTCTTCATCTAAAGAACACTCTTCGCTTTCCACACTTAATTTTATTGGTTCAAAATTCTGTAGGGTTATCTCTTTCAACCCCTCTATATAATAAGCCATTCTTCCCAATACCATTTTAGTCTCTGGTAAAACTTGGTATCCTACATTAGTTAAAAGTCCACCTGCCGCTACATTTACAAAATATTCACTATTAACCTTGCCTAAATCCACATCTATTGTGTTTTCCCTCTTAATCATATCATAAAACTCCATAATATTTTTGGGAATTTTCATGTAATTTGCAAAATCATTAACAGTTCCTGAAGATAAAATGGCAACTGGTATTTTTCTTTCGCTATTCGCAATACCTTTAGCCACTTCATTTACTGTACCGTCACCACCGCTAGCAACTATGATATCCCAATCTTCCTTGCATGCTTTCATAGTTTCAATCATGGCATCGTCCTTTTTTTGTGTAATAAACTTGCTAATTAAATATCCATCATCTAATAACAATTTACATAAACGATCTACCCGTCTTTCCATAGATTGTCTCCCTGAAGATGGATTAAAAATCACTTTTATTTTCTTCATAAAAATCAGCCTCTCATCATATAAAATAATCTATATAAATTTAATATCAAATCGCCTAATTATATAACATTATATCCTATTATACCAGCAATATAATAATTGTAAAAGAATTTTCAATTTTCAATTTTTAGCTTCAACCACAGAATTTATGCTTAAAAAAAATAAGAATCCAAATCTTAGGATTCTCACTTCTTCTTTATAGCATTTTTTATGGTTTCTATTATCTCAACAATCAACTTAATATAACTATCTATATTTTTTATATTGTATTGAAAAGCATATGCTGTTTCAGATATGCTATCAGTTACCGAATCAAGAGTCTCAGATACTTTATGGGTTGTACTATCAATGGAGTCAGTAATAGAATTTACTTTTCCTGATATGCCATTTATATTTTGTACTAGACCATTTATTTCTGGTGTTAAATCCTTTATAGCACTATCAGTACTTTTAGTAATTGAAGTTAAATTTTTACTTATTGAAGGTAATTGTTCAAGTGTATCATTAATGTTCTTTTCATTTGCTTCAGCTACAATATTTATCTGACTCATTAGTTTATTTATATTCTTTAACACAAGTATTAAGTATGTCAGCGCACCAATGCCTAATAAAAAAAGTATTAGTTTAAATAAATCCTGAATAGTAAGGGTGGCAGTCATTATCTACGCCCCCTTAATAGGATTCACTTTCATCTTCGTTAATATCTTCTTCCACTATTTCCTCTATTTCTTCTTCAATCTCTCCTTCAAAGTCATTAACTAATTCATTTTTCTTTTCTTTTATTCCTTCATATGCCTGTTTGATCTCAGACTTAACCTTATCCTGTAATTCTTTAGTAGCTTCAATTTGTTCATTTACTATAGTTTTAACATTTTCAGCTACTTCTTTTGATTTTTGAGATATATCTTCTCTAGTTTCTTTCCCAGATTTAGGAGCAAATAATAATCCTGCTGCTGCTCCAATTGCAGTACCAATTGCAGTACCTACTGCTACATTTTTTGCGGTTTCAATTTTCTTTTCTCTCTCAGCTTTTCTTTTTTTTTCTTCGATAAACTTGTTTATCATTTAAATCTCCCCTTTATAATTATTCTGTGATTTTCATAATTGTCTTTTACCCTAAAAGACATTTTATAATCAAATTTAAACTAAAATATTCTATTTATTAATCTTATTTAAAACTTATCCTTTAATATCTTTTGCAATTCTGCTGCCTGATAGCCACACTCTTCTGCAAATTTTTTAAATAAATCTGCTATTTCACTATCATTTACTTTTTTTGAGTGTACTTCATAATCTCTGACCATTTCTTGTGAATCTAATATCATCTTTTTAACAATTTCTTTTGTAGTTAATTCCAAAATAATCCCTCCTAAATTTAAATTAATAGTTCTATATGATTAATTGTTTCACAGTATTATCTATTTTATACTTTTATATAAAATATTTTATTT
>NZ_CABSQO010000060.1:0-13985 GCF_902479755.1 uncultured Tissierella sp.
CACCTTCTAAGATCGCAGTTGCTACACAGGACCTTATATGTCCATTTAATATATCTATATTTGCTTTTTTCAGAAGTCCGATAGCGGATAGGATCTGTGTAGAAACATCTACACAGTACCTATCATCTTCTAGCATTTTTATTATGCCATCTATTTGTCCTCTAGCAGTCTTTAACTTAGCTGCTGCTCTTTTTTTACCTTCACTCATAGAATCACTACTTTCTACCTTATTTCTATTAACTCATATCCTGCATCCTCTATAGCTCCTTTTATGAGGATGTCATTTAGCCCTTCTCCTTCAACCTCTACTTTTTTAGTTGCAAGATCTACCTCTACCTTTGATACTCCATCTAATTCTCCTAATGCATTTTTCACTGCCTTTTCACAATGTCCACAGGACATACCTTCTACCAATAATGTTTTTTTCATCTTTCTTTCCTCCCATTTTAATCAATGCACAATTATCAATGCACAATTCACAATTGTTAAAGCAAGTTTTTGGGGTCTTTTACCTTAATTTTTCACTCTCCTAATTGTGAATTGTGAACCGTGAATTGTGAATTTTACTTGAATTTCTTAAGTCTTAGTGAATTTGTAACTACAGAAACTGAACTAAATGCCATAGCTGCACCTGCTATCATTGGGTCTAGGAATCCTAATGCTGCAAAAGGTATCCCTAAACTATTATAGAAAAATGCCCAAAATAGATTTTGCCTTATGGTCTTCATAGTTTTATGGCTAAGCCTTATAGCTGTAACTACTCCGGATAAATCTCCTCTCATCAAAGTAATATCTGCTGCTTCCATAGCCACATCTGTTCCTGTCCCTATTGCAAATCCTACATCTGCTGCTGCTAAAGCTGGAGCATCATTGATTCCATCTCCAACCATTCCTACATGTTTACCTTTTGATTTAATTTCTTCTACTACCTCTGCTTTGTTTTCTGGTAATACTTCTGCCAGTACATTTGTTATACCTACTTCCTTAGCTATAGCTTGTGCTGTTCTCTCATTATCTCCTGTTATCATATATACATCTAAGCCCATAGATTTTAACTCTTCTATAGCTTTCTTTGATGTCTCCTTGATTTGGTCTGCTACTGCTATTATACCAGATAATTTATTGTCCAAGGATAATAACATTGCAGTTTTTCCTTCTTCTTCTAATTTTAATAGAGTCTCTTCTCCGTTTGTTATAGAAATATTATTATCAACCATTAGCCTTCTATTACCAACAAGAACTTCTTTTCCTTCAAAGGTAGCTCTAAGTCCCTTACCTGGAACTGCCATAAATTTTTCAGGCTCTGATAATCTCAATAACTCTTCTTCACCCTTTTTTACGATGGATTGCCCTAGAGGATGTTCTGAAGTTTTTTCTACTGATGCGGCTATCCTAAGAATCTCATCTCTATCTATATCATTAAAAGAAATGATATCTGTTACCTCTGGCTCGCCTTTAGTTATTGTACCCGTTTTATCAAATACTATTGTATCCATTTTATGAGCTCTCTCTAGATGCTCTCCCGATTTAATCAGTATCCCATTTTCAGCACCCTTACCTGTCCCTACCATAATAGCCGTAGGTGTAGCTAAACCTAAAGCACATGGGCAAGCTATAACTAAAACTGCAACTGCGTTTATAAGTCCTATATTAAAATTTCCTCCTATAAGATAGAATCCTAAGAACGTTGCCAAAGCAATGACTACAACTATTGGAACAAATATACCTGATATTTTATCTGCCAGTCTTTGAACCGGAGCCTTTGAACCTTGAGCATCTTCAACAAGTTTAATTATTTGAGACAATACCGTATCCTTACCTATCTTGGTTGCTTTAAACTTAAATGTACCAAATTTATTTATAGTAGCTCCTATTACTTCATCATCTATAGCTTTATCTATTGGAATACTTTCCCCTGTAATCATGGATTCGTCTACAGCTGAATTTCCTTCAACAATAATTCCATCTACTGGGACTCTTTCTCCTGGTCTAACTACTATAATGTCTCCAATCTCTACCTTTTCTATAGGTATATCCATTTCTACTCCATCTTTTATAATTCTTGCTGTCTTAGGCTGCAAGCCCATTAATTTTTTTATTGCCTCTGAGGTTTTTCCCTTTGCAACCGCTTCAAAAGTTTTACCTAATAGTATTAAAGTTATAATAACTGCAGAAGCTTCAAAATAATATTCATGAACTCCTATTATAAGATTATATATACTATAAAAATAGGCTGCTGAAGTTCCCATGGATACTAAAACATCCATATTAGCCCCTCCACCTCTTAAAGAGTTATAGGCTCCTTTATAAAACCTATAACCTATAAGAAATTGCACAGGAGTTGCAAGAATTAATTGAAACCATCCATTAGTTAAAATAGTATGAATTCCAGCCATATGAAAAAACATAGCTGAAAATAAAGGTAAGCTAAGAATTGCTGAAATGATGAAGGAAGTCTTTAGAGATTTAATTTCCTTTTCTCTCATTTCCTTTTCCCTATCTAAGTCTCTTTCCACCTCTAGCTCTGCCTTATATCCTGCTTTTTCTACAGCTTTAACTAAAATATCTTCATCTATTACACCAGATGGATATTCTATTGTGGCTTTATTAGTAGATAAATTTACAGTAGCTTTAACTACTCCCTCTAGCTTATTTAATGCTTTTTCTACCCTAGTGGAACAAGCTGCACAAGTCATACCTTCTACAATTAAAGTTTTTTTAACTAAGGGAACTTCATACCCTGTTTTTTCTATAGTTTTAATTAAATCCTCTGGCTTGACCTTATCTGTATCAAATTCAATAGCTGCTTTATTAGCCAGTAGATTTACTGTGGCAGAAATTACTCCCTCTCGTTTTGATAGGGCCTTCTCTACCCTAGTAGAGCAAGCCGCACAGGTCATACCTACTACATCTATACTTATTTTTTTGGCTGTCATTATATCACTCCTTAACCTCTTTACCCCCTCCCCTGGGGGGTGTATACTTATATTATATGCCTCTATATCTATTTTGTCAATAAAATTTTAAAATATCATTGATAAAATAGATATAGACCTCTAAAAATTATAATTTTCAGAGGTCTTCTAAGTATAACCAATACAAGCATAAGCCAGCCATTAAATATACCCAATAAATAAACTATTTCATTTTTCTAATATATTGCTTGTTTCTCTTTCTTTAAGCTAACTTGTGGTTCCGATGGCAACTTGAATAGTGGAATAAATCTATCAAAACCTGTCAATGTAAGAATTAACATTGAAGCCACAGCTACTATTGCCATATAATTATATTTAATAATGTCTAATGCATTAAACTCGTGTAGAGGATAAACTGCCATACATATTGCTACATAAAATCCCATATAGCAATGCCAAGGGATAAGCTGAGATCCAAATACTCCCATTGCATCTGAAAATGCTGAATTTCTTAATCTAAGTTTATACATATCTTCCTCAGATGCTTCCACATTTTCATCGGTCATTTCCTTTATTATTGGTCCTATTGTTACTATTTGAGCCATTTCATCAGCTAAGGCAGCATTACCAATTAAACAAAGAACACCATTATAGAACATTAGCTGTTTAACTGATTTAGAAATCTTAAGTACAAATTTAGATATTGGTTCAAATGCTTTAATACTACTCATAATACCACCAAAAGCACCTATCCAAAGCATCATAACTACAGACCAGCTACCTGCAGATTCAAATCCAGCTTGAACTAATTCTAAAAAACTATTCAGAGATTGTACAGTACCGGCAGCTAATCCAAAAATCAGTGCAGAGATAATTCCAATACCTAGACAGATCATTGTAGGGACACCCTTAAATGCTATAGCTATTACAAGAAACATTGGTATAACCATGTAATAAGGAACCCCTGATTTTACCTGTTCTAACAATGTAACTGCAGCAGGTCTAACTTCTGCTAATCTTTCAAACACATCAACTGGTATTGAATTAATAGCTTCAGCTGCACTACCTACTGTATTAGGTAAACCCATTGAAAGACTAACTAAATATATTATTATTCCAGATACCAATAGCACCAAACCTGACCAAACCCCTTGATGCCTGACTCTATCCGTTACGGTAACTTTTTGCAAGCCTGAACTAACAACTGTAGTATCTGAAATTAATCCAATATTATCTCCAAAACATGACCCTCCAGCTATGGCAGCCGTTGTAAGTAAAATATTGCCTCCTACTATATGATTAAGCCATAAAAATACAGGGGCACAGGATGCAAAGGTTCCCCAAGAAGTTCCTGTAGCTATAGATAATAGTGATGTAACTGCAAATCCAACTACAGCTACTGTCTTAGCAGTAACTCCTAGTTTTAGAGAGATTATTATAATTGAAGCTCCAACTCCTGTGGCCATAAAGGTTTCTGCTACTGCATATGCAAACATTAGAATAAAGAATACAAGAATCATTTCCTTTACAGCCTTGAAACCATTTTCCATTATTTCATCATATCTATGTTTTTCAGTAAAACCAGCCACTAATCCAGCATAAATTGTAGCTAATGGAGCTGCCATCACCAAGTCCATACCCGATATCATTAAACCAGCTAGTAAAAATATAGGTGTTAGTTTAACAATTGCCATTATATAACCTCCTTATAATTTAAGCTTGTTAATATACAACCAATTTTCCAAATCTTCTGAAATTTCTAGCTGTAAAATAAGGTTTCATTAGTATACTCCTGAAACCTTATATATGATGTCCATTCCGTATCCAACTTTAATTCTATAATATCCTGCCAAATTCTTATCAGTAACTTCATCCCCAGTATATATTAAAAGAGGTCTCCCTTTTAAATCTATTATTTTAGAATTAGAAGATATTATTAAAATATTATCTTTTCCAATCTTCTTAAGTACCCTAGGACTTATCTGTTGATTGCCTCTTCCTAAAAGATATCCTTGACCACCTGTTGGAGTGATGACTAACTTTCCTTTTTCACCACTTAATATGTTTAAAATATCATCTTCATTGCAATCCAGTTTAATTACAGTTTTATCCTTAATTATATCTACTCCTAATAAAGTATTAGGTAAATTTAATTCATCCATAATAGCTCTAGTAGTTGTACCTGGGCCTATTAAATAATATATCTCCTTTTTCATATTATCTATAATATCCAATGCAATTGCCCTTTGACTTACTTCTTCCTCTAAAGGAGTTGGCGCTTTTTTATTCTGCAATAATTCTTTTTTATAAGGCACCTTCAAATATCCAAAGAGTTGTGTTTTTACTTGATTATTTCTAAATAATTCTTCGTCTATATCAATAACTTCTTCCTCTTTTGTATGAAAGCTGCCATTACTCAAATACATCAAAGCTAATTTCCCTGCTAATTCTGGTGTATTCCCATAGACAGGCGAGTAAATCTTTACTCCTGCTGGGATACCTAATGCAGTTACTCTATCCTCTACAGCCTCGTAAATATTCCTAGCAGTACCATCCCCACCTACAAAGATAATCAGTTCAACACCCCTTTCTTCCATTATTTTAGCCGACTTTAAGGTATCTGAGAAATCAGTTATACTATTGGTTTTATGAACTATCTCGTAATTAAAATCTAAGGCTTTACACTGGTTCTCACCCATATCAAAAGAAGAAGTTAAGATTAATAATTCTTCTTTAATAGGCACTAATTTTTCTAAAGCCTTAACTGCCTTACTAGGGGCTTCTTTCACAGCCCCTAGCTCTATTGCCATATCTAAAATCTCTCTACCATCTGTCCCTTTTAGTCCAACTCTACCACCCATTCCAGCTACTGGATTTATAATTAGACCAATGGTTTTCATACTATCACATCCAATTTAGTTTGCTTTTGCCTTTCTAAGATAAACTCTCCAAGTTGGGCACCATTTTTCTGGGTCATCTAAGCTAGATTCATCTACTTGATGAATAGTGCTATTATGTGGAGCATCATGGATTGTTTCTGGATTCTCATAAGCTTCATTGAATATATGGTGTAATGTCGATGCATACTCATCTAAATCTTCCTTAGAAGGCGATTCTGTTGGTTCCAATGTAAGTGGTTCGGGAATGTAATATGGGTGATGACTTGACCAGATATGCATCCCAAAATCCATTACTCTACGAGCTACATCTCCAGAAGTAATTCCTGTATCTTCGGTTATCTTCTCTATAGTATATCTAGTCTGTTCTATTCTTTGTGTATCTAGTCTATAAGGAAGTGTTATCCCTTTATGTTTTAGTAATTTTTTAATTAAATAAGCATTGTTAAGTGATGCTATTTTAGCAACCTCATAAAGCCCTTCAGCTCCTAAACTCATTATCCAAGCATATGCCTTAAGAACAACCTGTGGTGTACCATAGAAGGCTTTTACTTTTCCAATGCTATTTTTTAAATTATAGTCTAAAAAGTATTTCTCTCCATCATAATCTATTAATGGCTTTGGCAGATGGTCCCTTAGCTCTTTTACTGCCCCTATTGCTCCAGAACCTGGTCCTCCACATCCATGAGGTGTTCCGAAGGATTTATGGAGATTAAAATAACACATGTGAAATCCTGCTTCCCTTGCTCTAGCTATACCAAAAAGTCCATTAGCATTGGCTTGATCATAACAATTTAATCCCCCAGCCTTAGTTACCAAATCTGTAAATTCCTTTACCCTTGGATTAAATATTCCAGTATCTTCAGGATTAGCTACAACAAATGCAGCTGTCCTCTCACTAACTGCGGCCTTAAAAGCTTCATAATCAGGATGTCCGTTCTCATCAGCCATAATTGTGATTATCTTATATCCCTTTAAAGCTGGAGCTGCTGCATCGGAAGGATGGGAATACACTGTGGTTATTATCTCATCCCTTTTATGCTCTTCGCCTCTTAATCTATGATACATTCTAACAATTGAAGCCATAGTCATAGTAGCCTGAGAACCTCCACCAGGTTGGAAACTAAAATAATCCATACCTGAAATTTCTCTCATAATCACATCTGTTTTATAGATTACTTCCAATATGCCTTGAACTGTACTTTCATCCTGTAGAGGATGTAAATCTATCATCTTTTCAGTATTGGCAATTTTATCATTGATCTTAGGATTATATTTTACAGTACAAGTTCCTTGACCGATTTCCACATTTATATCTCCACCTAGAGTTTCTTGAGAAAGTCTTAAATAATGCATTAAAACTCTTTTCTGGTTTATTTCTGGTAAATTAGGTAGACCATTTCTTCTCATAGATAAGGGTAATTTAGATAATCCACCTCCTACTTGATTAACTATAGCTTCTTCTGCCTTAGGAATCAAGACTCCCCTTTCCCCCCTACGGCTTAGCTCAAATATAATTGGCTCATTCCATCTTGCTTGGTGAAAATCTCTAACCTTAGAGTTTCTATTTATTTGCTTCATTTAATCAATCCTTTCTATAGATTATCCTTCAACAATTTTTCTAATAGCATTTACTAAAGTATCTATATCTTCTTTTAAATGAACTTCAGTAACACAATATAAAGCCGATTGACCTAATTCAGGAAATTCCTCAGACAAATCCTTTCCACCAAATATACTTTCATTTAGTAATTCCTTATTTATCTCCTTTATTGTTTTACCAGTATCATTAAAATCAACTATGAATTCTTTAAATCCGATGTTATTAAATTTCGAGCCTTTAACGCCCTTAATCTTAGACAATTCTTCAATAGCATATAAAGACTTTTGTATAATACTTTGTCCTAACTCAAACATTCCGTTAGGTCCCATTAAAGATAAGTAAACTCCAGCAGTAATACCAAGTAAAGCTGTTTGAGTACCTACATATTCCTTACCCTTCTCCCTAAGGTTTCCAAATGAAGTCCTATCATAGGCTATATCTCCAAATCCATATTCTCCTTCCTTCACAGTTGGGGCTACACCAAATAATCTAGATGGATATTCCATTACAAATTTCTCTTCATCTCTAGTAGAAATAAACCCTGATTGTCCCCCACCATAATTCATGTGCATACCTAAAGGTTGAAGATCCCCGCATATAATATCCGCACCATAGGATGATGGTGGAGCTATGACTCCTAAACTACTTGGATCAACTCCAACTACTGATATTGCACCAGCTTCATAGGCTATTTTAGAAATTTCAGCTCCTTGATCTTCAATGAAGCCTAAATATGATGGATTTTCAAAGTATACTGCTGCAGTATTATCAGAGATTTTTCTTTTCAAATCCTGCAAATCCATTTTTCCAGTTTCTCTATCATAATCAATTAAAGTAACTTTAACTCCCGGATCACAATAATTTTTTATTATCATTAACCTATCAGCACTTATAGTTCCTACTACTAAAGCCTCAGACCTTTTAGTCATCCTTGAAGCCATTCTAAGAGATGTAGCTGCTGCCTGTGGCCAATCAAATGTGGGAACATTTACCACATCCATATCAAGTAATTCAGCTAACAAAGATTCATACTCAAATAATGCTTGAAATCTACCATGATCGTTGTAGGGTTCTCCAGCATAAGCAGTTAAAAACTCAGACCTACTATTTACCTCATCACATACAGCTGGTACGTAATGTTGCCAGCATCCTGCTCCGAGAAAATTTAAATATTCCTTAGATGATATATTTTTCTTTAAAACTTTATCTATAGCCCTTTTTAATTCATACTCCGACTCAAAAGGTTTTGGCAAATTCAAAGGTCTTTTTAGCTTTAACTCTTCTGGTATCTCAACATGTAAATCATTTAAAGATTTCAACCCTATTTCTTCTAACATTTCTTGTTGAACTTCCAAATCTGAGTTTGGAATATATGGATGATTTTTAAATCCACGTATTATCATACTTCTACCTCCTAAATTTTATTATGCAATTCCACCGCCATCAACAACTAATGCAGCCCCTGTTATCCAAGTTGATAAATCACTACATAGGAATAGCACTGCCTTTGCAATGTCCAAAGGTTCTCCTAATCTTTCTAAGGGCCTTCCCTTAGCTGACTCTACAAGGAAAGTATCTATTTCTGTTTCTCCAAGTTGTCTTCCCTCATCTCTTAGCATTGCTGTGTCGGTATCTCCTGGATTTATAGAATTAACTCTAATATTTTGTGGTCCATGATCAATTGCCATAGCACGAGTTAGGTTCACTATTCCACCCTTTACAGCACAATAGGCTGCTGCTTTGTCTCCACCCTTTAACCCCCAACCTGATCCAGTATTAACTATACTTCCTCCACCATTTTTAGCCATAATAGGTATAGTATATTTAGAAAGTAGGTATGTACCTTTGAGACCTACATCAATGACAAAATCCCACTCTTTTTCTGTTAAATCTACTACCGTCTTTCTAACTGTGACTCCTGCATTGTTAAATAATATATCAATTCTCCCTAGTTCTTTTTCTATAAATTCAATAGTGCTTTTGCAGTCTTTACTATTGGTCACATCGCATTTCTTGAAGATAGCAAAATTACCCTCATTAGTAATTTCCTTAACTGCCATATCTCCTTTTTCCTGATTAATATCAAGTAGTACAACTTTTGCTCCATATTCAGCTAATAATTTTCCCGTCCCTAATCCAATACCAGAAGCTCCACCAGAAACAATCGCTACTTTGCCCTCTAAGTTTAATGGATTTTTCATAATTATCCCCTTTCTAATTGATTTTGGATATATTCTAATATTCTTTGATGCATAAATTGTGCCAAAATATTAAGTAGGAAGTATATTATACTGGATTCTCATTTTTTCAGACTTCTCATAATTTTATAATTACTTTATCAAGGTAATATGATATAATTAGTTTGTCTTGATTGACAAATACGGCAATTTATTTGCCAAACATGGCAGGTGATTTAATTTGATTAACTTAAAGAATTTAAAACCTAGCTTAGAAAATATAGTATCCACAATGGCTAATTTAACTAATATGGAATATGCTATATTTAATACTAATGCCGAATTAGTAAGCAGCACAAAAGTTTATTTACAAAGAAAAGGTAGAAATGTTCATTCTGCTTCAATAGAAGAAGTTTTAAATCAAGGGAACGTAATTGTCAACAAACCGGGATCAATGATGTCCTGTCTAGGATGCAGATTTGTCAATAATTGTCCTTCTACTATAGAAATTCTATCTTGTATAAAGTTAGATGGAGAGCCTATAGGAGTAATAAGCCTCACTTCCTTCTCTCAAGAAGGACATAATATGATTGAAGAAAACATTCGTGATTATATGGATATATTAGAATATATCTCTAATTTAATATCAATGTTTGCCTTTAATGAAAGTTCAAAAAAAGATACTCAAATTTTACATAAGGTAATTGATGAAATCGTCAAAGAAATAGAATATAACTATCTTATAATAGATAACAGAGGCCTATTGATTTATTGGGATAAAGGCATTCAAGATTTATTTTCCTATTGTGACCTTTATACTCAAACTATAGCTCTTATGTTTCCCAAAGATATTACTAATTGGATATTTACTGGAGCTAGACAGGGCAAAAAACATTGTGTTATGGAAGGCTTTCAAGGAATTTTACATTCAACTCCTTTGAAGATTGAAGGTGAAATAGTAGCTTATATTTTAAAATTAGAAAGAGATAAAAATAATTCTAAGATTTCTATGCATGAAAATTATCTCGACTCTATCCTTTCTAAGGATTATGAAATGAAAAATATAAAAGAAAAGATAAAGAAAATTGCCAATTCATCTTCTTCAGTTTTAATAACTGGTGACACTGGCACAGGAAAAGAAATAGTAGCAAAAGCTCTCCACTATACAAGCAATAGATTTAATAATCCCTTTGTTCCAATAAACTGTGCCAATATACCAGAATCCCTCTTTGAATCTGAACTCTTTGGTTATGAAGAAGGGGCTTTTACTGGTGCTAAGAAAGGCGGTAAATTAGGTATATTTGAAATGGCCAATGGGGGAACCATATTTTTAGATGAGATTGGTGAACTTCCTTTACATTTGCAAGCAAAGTTACTTAGAGTCCTTCAAGAAAATTCTATACAAAGATTAGGTAGTATTATGCCCATTCCAGTAGATGTCAGAGTAATAGCCGCTACCAATCAAGATTTAGAATCTATGATGGATGAAAATACCTTTAGAGCTGATTTATTCTATAGATTAAATGTAATACCAATTCATTTACCTTCATTAAAGGAACGATTAGCAGACATAGACATACTTATAGACCATTTTATAGATAAATATAATGGAAGGCTAATGAAAAATATCAATAATATTTCCAAAGAAGCTATAGATATTATGAGATTATATCAATGGCCTGGAAATGTAAGAGAACTAGAAAATGCCATAGAATATGCAATGAATATAGAGGACACAGAAACCATTCAACTCAGTAATCTCCCCAATAAAATAATAAAGTCAGTAAATAAAAAAATTGATTTAAAAGAATCAATAGCACTAGAAGAAGCAAATTTAATTACAAATACTTTAGATAAGTATGGTTGGGATTTAAAGGGAAAGGAAAAAGCATCAAAGGAATTAGGCATTAGTGTTAGAACTCTATACAGAAAGTTAAAAGAATTAGAGCTTTAAAACTTACTTCCCATAATAAAGTTATTGCATTTATCAAGAAAATACATTATACTATTAATGTTGATGTTGATAATGATTATCATTATAATTTATTTTACATAATTGGAAGGATGATATTTATGGGTACTTTATCTTTAGTTTCTTTAAAGCCTAATGAATGCGGAAGAGTTAAAGAAATTTCAGGATGCTGCAAAGCCAAAAAAAGGTTATATGAACTTGGTCTTCATAAAAACGCATGTGTTAGGGTTATTAAAAATGATTTTGGCCCTCTTATTATCAATTTATCTGGTAACAAATTGGCTCTAGGCCGTGGATTAGCTTGTCATGTTATAGTCGAGCGTTAATTTTTTATCGTTTATTGATAATGATTATCATTATTTAAAGGGGGAATTTTTTTGAATACTATTGCTCTTGTAGGTAATCCAAATAGTGGAAAAACTACACTTTTTAATGCTCTAACTGGTTCCAATCAACATGTTGGTAACTGGCCTGGAGTTACTGTTGAAAAGAAAGAAGGAAAATTTAAATATAAAGGCAATCAATATAATGTTGTTGATTTACCCGGCACTTATAGTCTTGGGGCTTATTCAGAAGATGAAGTTGTTGCTCGTGATTATATACTTAAGGGAAATCCAGATGTTGTAATCAATGTAGTTGATGCCACTAATATCGAAAGAAATCTATATTTAACAACACAATTGATTGAAATGGGTACTAAAGTTGTTATAGCTCTTAATATGATGGACGAGGCTAAACAGAAAAATATTGAAATAGACTTGAAGAAACTATCACAAGAATTAGGAGTTCCAGTGATTCCCACCGTTGCCTCTAAGAACAAAGGTCTAGATACCTTAATTGAAGAATCTATTCAATATATTAATGAAAATGAAGATTCTAGATTGACATTTAGCTATGGTGAGGATATTGATAAAGAAATTGAGGACATAAGATCTATACTTGAAAGTTCAAGCTTAGAATATCCTACTAAGTGGATAGCTGTAAAACTTTTAGAAGGAGATCAAGAGATTTACAGGCTTATAGAGAATAAGGCTCCAGATCCAATTAAAGAAAGACTCATTTCTTTAGGAGAAAAGGCCACAGAGTATGAGTTAGAAATTGTAGATAAAAGATATGATTTTATTGGTAAAATCGTAAATAAATCTGTAAAAAAACCTTCTGGGATAATAGAGACTAGGACTGATAAAATAGATAAAATCATTACCCACAAATATTTAGGGCTTCCTATATTTGCTTTGATTATGTTTGTAATATTCCAGTTGACATTTGTCATTGGTGGTGATATCTTTGGTGGCTATGTAGCAACTATTATAGAAACTATTGGAGAATATGCAGTCAACCTATTAGCTATGATAGGCACTCCCGAGTGGTTACAATCCTTCTTTTCTGAAGGTATCTTTGGCGGAGTAGGTGCTGTCTTTGAATTTATACCTCTTATTACCGTATTATATTTCTTTATAGGTATATTAGAGGATACAGGTTATATGGCAAGAGCTGCCTATGTAATGGATGGCTTAATGAGATCACTTGGACTTCATGGTAAAACCTTTATTTCCATGATAGTAGGTTTTGGTTGTAATGTTCCTGGAGTCATGTCTACTAGAACTTTGGATAACAAAAAGGATAGGATGATTGCTCTACTCATTAACCCATTTATGTCTTGTGGAGCAAGGTTGCCCATTTATTTAGTATTTATTGCTGCATTCTTTCCTGAACATGGAGGAATTGTACTATTTTCTCTTTATGCTTTAGGTATAGTAGTGGCATTATTAGTAGGTAAGTTATTTTCAAAAACATTATTTAAAGGTGAATCTTCTCACTTTATTATGGAACTACCTCCTTATAGATTACCTATATTTAAATATGTTATAAGAGACATGTGGGATAAAGTATGGGATTTCTTGCATAGAGCTGGAACTATCATATTTGTAGTAGTTTCTCTTCTTTGGGTTCTATCGGTTTTACCTTTTGGAGTAGAGCCTTATAGCCAAGAAAGTATATTAGGTAAAATAGGTACTATTTTAGCACCAATATTTATACCTGCAGGATTTGGTACTTGGCAAGCTACGGTTAGTTTATTTGCTGGTATAGCAGCAAAGGAAGCTGTAGTAGCTATCTTAGGTATGGTTTATGCTGGTGTATCTGAGGGTTCTCAGTTAGTAGGTGCTTTACAAAATGTATTTACACCTCTTACTGCTATTTCATTTATGGTTATGACTCTTTTATACACTCCTTGTGCAGCAGTAATAGGTACTGTAAAACAGGAAACTAAATCTAATAAATGGGCTATATTTATGGCGATTTATCCTTTTGTTATAGGTTGGATAGCTGCTGTTATTATTTATCAGGTTGGTAGGTTATTAGGTGGCTCTGTAAACTAAATATGAAAAAATAGTACAATATCTTCATAGAATTGCTCTA
>NZ_CABSQO010000061.1:0-13884 GCF_902479755.1 uncultured Tissierella sp.
TAGAGCAATTCTATGAAGATATTGTACTATTTTTTCATATTTAGTTTACAGAGCCAATTTGAAAAAACAAATTAAAACTTTAAATCGTTCTAGTTTTGCTTTATAAGCACCTCCTTCTATTTATCTAAATATAATATTCTACATGAAACATGATAATCCCTTCATTTTCTCATAATAAAAATCCTGCAAACTATACTATAATTCATTAATTTTTTACAATATAACATTTTTTTAGAGTATAAATATAATTAAATGTCATAAAAAAATATAAAATATAGTATTTTTTCGTCGATTTTTCCCATAAAAAAATACCTCCAAGTAGATAATCTAATTTTAATTAATTAAACTGTCTACTTTGAAAGTATCATATCATTTTTTACTCCAGGGTTTTTTCATATATATATAATATTGTAATAAACCTTTCTAATGTGATAGGTTCCTTAGAATTAGATCCATCAGTTAGACCTAATTTTATAGCCCACTCCATTGCATCAACTGCCATGGGCTATATACTTCTTCAATTTCTTTCTTATATTCAACACCAAAATACTTACATATGCTTTTCACTAGGGCTCTAGCACATTTCATCTGATAGTTTTCATCTAGCGTTAGCTTAGCTTCTTCTAAATTATCCATGAATCCACATTCACATAAAATAGTAGCCATATTTGTTTCTCTTAATGCTTAGAAATCAGCTGATTTTACCCCTCTATTTCTTAATCCAGTTTCTTTAATTAACTCCTCCTAGACTAAATCCGCTAATTCTTTACCCTTAGTTAAGTTTGGATAATGGTAAGTTTCTATGCCTCAATAACTTCCCCATGTTCCCTGATATGCATTGAAATGGATTGAAATATAAGCATCTGCCTTTATATCATTAGCTCTATCAGTTCTAATTTTCAAAGGAGTATCTTCTTCTGTATCACTTACATATATGATATCTATCTTTCTTTAATTATTTTTGCAATATAAAATCCATCAGTATTGTGAATATGAGGAAATAACTGGATATATCCACTTTTTAAAGTTGTTATATCTTGCTTATTAGATATTTTATCTTCTATATTAACCAGCTTAAAATTTTTATTTTTCTCTAAAAACTTATTAATCAAATTAATATTTTCATCTTTTTCTATAGTGCAGGTGCTATAAATTAATATTCCACCTATTTTTAAATAATCTTTTGCATTATTTAAAATATCATATTGGAGCTTAACTAATTCATCTATATCTTCTTCTCTTCTATTTCGTTTAATCTCAGGTTTCCTTCTAATTAGACCTAGACCAGAACAGGGAGCATCTAATAACAAATAATCTGCAATATTTACTAAAGACTCATCTCTTTTAGTTGCATCAGACATAGAAGTTTCAATAATATTAATACCGAGCCTCCTTGCATTTTCTTCAATAAGACTAATCTTATGTTCATAGATATCTCTACTCAATATTTTTCCTTTATTGTTCATTATCTGTGCCAGATGTGTTGCTTTTCCTCCAGGAGCACTACAAAGATCAATAACTGTACTTCCAGGAATAGGATCCATGATTTGTCCCACTAAGGTACTACTCTCATCTTGAATAATAAAATGTCCTTTTTTAAATTCAGGAAGTTCAGTTATTCTAATAGGATTTTCTACGATTAGAGAGTCTTTAGCATAGTTAGCATCCTTAACTATAAATCCATAATCTACTAATCTTTCTTTTAACTCATCTTTATTAGTCTTTAAAGTATTTATTCGTATATTTAACTCAGGGGATTCATTATTTTTTCTGCACAGTTCTTCAGTAAATTCATCACCGTAATCTTTTATCCATCTTTTTACCATCCACTTCGGATGAGAATATTTTATCGAAATATAATCTATCTTATCTTTCACTTCTATTTTCATAAATTCATCTTTATTTCTACTTATATTTCTTAAAATTCCATTTACAAATCCAATAGTCCCTTTATGCCCATGCTTCTTAGCTAAATTAACAGATTCATTAACTGCTGCACTAGGAGGTATTCTATCTATAAATATAAGCTGATATACTCCTATCTTAAGTATAGTTAAAATAACCGGATGAATTTTCTTCAACTTTATTTTTGATGCTTTTGATATTATATAATTTATGTAAATATCATTTTCCAAAACTCCATATACAATTTCTCTAATTAATCCCTCTTCCTTATGATCTAGTCCTTCTACTAAATGTTTTTTTATAGTTATATTAGAGAATGCTCCATTTTCAAAAATTTCGTATAGTATATTTAATGCTATTTCTCTAGCAGATAAATTCATTCTAACACCTCTGTATTTTCTATTAATATTCAAAAAAAAGGGGGACCTATCCCCCAAATTTCTAATCTCTTCTTCTACTTGTTAATGCCAACAACCTAAGAAGTTCTCCAATAGCCACTAATGTTGCAGCTACATAGGTTAATGCCGCGGCTTTTAATACGTCTTTTGCTGGTTTAATCTTATCTCTTTCCATAATCCCATTTTCCAATTGAACTAAAGCTCTACTACTTGCATTAAATTCTACAGGCAATGTTACAATTTGAAATAGCACTACAGCTAAAAATAAAGCAATTCCAAGTTCGATGAAAAATGGAGATATTGCAAATCCAATAATAATAAACAACCATACAAGCCTTGAACCAATATTTGCAATCGGTGCTATATTATTTCTAAGAATTAATGGAAAATATCCTTCAGCATGCTGAATAGCATGGCCTACTTCATGAGCAGCTACACTCATAGAAGCAATACTATTTCCTCCATAAATAGAACTGGATAGTCTTACAACTTTAGTCCTAGGATCATAATGATCTGTCAATTTTCCTCCTACTTGCTCAACTCTAACATCGTGGAGTCCATTTCTATCTAATATCATCCTTGCAATCTGAGCACCAGTATACCCTGTTCCGCTAGAGATTCTAGAATATTTATTGAATGCTGAACTAATCTTAAGCTGAGCATAGGAAGCAAATAGCATCGCAGGAAGAACAAATAATATCCATGAACTATAATATCCACCACCATAATAGTTTCCTATCATTCCAATTCTCCTCTCTTATCTACTTTAAAATAATACCTTCTTCTATAGAGTTTCCTCTTAAATATTCTTCTACTTTTAATTTCTTCTTCCCAGGAAATTGAATTTCTTCTAAAATAACAATTTTATCCTGTGTATTCACATATATGCCTTCTTTGTCTACCTTTATTATCTCACCATTATTTCCTTCTTTGACTTTATCTGTCAAACTTGCTTTGTGTATCTTTACAATTTCATCTTGATATTGTGTATATCCAGAAGGCCAAGGTTTTAATCCTCTAATTAAATTTATGATATTTTCCCCTTTATCATTCCAATTTATTCTACCCATATGCTTATCTAACATATGAGCATATGTTGATAAATTATGATTCTGAGGAGTTTTTATTAATTCTCCATTTCTAATTCCTTCTAAAGCCTCTATTATTAATTTTCCTCCTAGCTCGGAAAGCTTATCATGTATGCTAGGAGCATCATCATCTGGATTGATTTTGATTGATTTCCACAATACCATATCTCCAGTATCTAGCCCTTTTTCGATTTCCATAATAGTAACTCCTGTTTCTTTTTCACCATTTATTATCGCCCAATTTATAGGGGCAGCACCTCTATATTTAGGGAGTAATGATGCATGAACATTATAGCATCCATATTTAGGAATTTCTAAAATATTTGTTTTTAATATTTGTCCATAGGCAACAACAACAATAAAGTCTGGATTTATTGACTTAATCCTATTAATAGCTTCTATATCATTGATAGAATCAGGTTGATAAACTTCCAATCCTAATTCTAACGCCTTTTCCTTCACTGGAGTATATTGAACTTTCTTTCCTCTCCCTTTAGGTTTGTCTTTTTGTGTTATAACTAATTCTATAGAATATTCTTTTGAAAATAAGGACTCCAAAGTAGGTACAGCAAAATCAGGAGTTCCCATAAATACAATCTTCATACTTACACCTCATTACTTAAATCTTCATCTTCTTCTATTTCCACTTCTTCAATTATTTTATCTGTATATAAAATACCCTCTAGATGATCAATTTCATGGCAGATAGCCCTTGCTAATAGTCCTCTTCCCTCCAGTGTTTTCTCTTTTCCATCTATATCTATATATCTTATTTTAACCCACTCAGGTCTATTTACAGTGCCTGAACGGTTGGGCACAGATAAACAACCCTCTATATCTATTACTTCACCTTGTGTTTCCAATATAACTGGATTTATCAATTTAATAGGGCCTTCACCTACATCTATAACTACTACACGTCTGAGAACACCTACCTGTGGAGCCGCTAATCCAACTCCTTCTGCCTCATTCATTGTTTCTATCATATCATCTAAAAGAATTTTTATTCTATCTGTAATTTCTGTAATCTCCTTAGATTTTTTTCTCAAGATTGGATCATTATATAGTCTTATTTCACGTAATGCCATTTGTATTCCTCCTATAGTATAGAATTTGGGTCAATGTCAATGCTAAATTTTACATCATCTATTTTTAATTTATATTTATTGTCTATACATACCCTTTTTAAAAGAGTTTTTAAACTACTTATATTTTCTCTTTTAGATTTAATTAGTATTTGCCATCTAAAATTATTTTTAATCTTTTCTAAAGGCGCAGGATATGGTCCAATAATATGATTATTTAATATTTCTCTTTCAATCCACTTTGATTCTTCAACAAGTAAATTATATACCTCCTTAGCTATAGATGCAACTTTATTATTATTTTCTCCATATATAAGCAAACTAATAAGGTCTAAAAAAGGAGGATATAAAAACTCTTGTCTCAAGGATATTTCTGTATTATAAAAACTTTTATAATCATGTTCCTTAGAAAATTGGATACTATAATGTTCGGGATTATAAGTTTGCAGTATAACCTTACCGTTATAATCTCCCCTCCCAGCTCTTCCAGCTACCTGTGTGACCAATTGAAAAGCACGTTCTGGAGATCGAAAATCTGGCAAATTCAAAGTAGTATCGGCAGCTATTATACCTACTAAGGTTACATTTTCAAAATCTAATCCCTTTGAAATCATCTGTGTCCCAATTAGAATATCTATTTTACCATTTTTCATATCTTCTAAAATTGATTCATGACTTCCCTTTCCTGTCGTAGTATCCATGTCCATTCTAGCTATTCTAGCATTTGGAAATAACTCTCTTGTAAGTTCTTCCACCTTTTCAGTTCCTATACCAAAATATTTAATATAGTTAGATTTACATACAGGGCAAATGTTTGGAGGATTTATAGCTAAACCGCAATAATGACATCTTAATTTATTCATATTTCTATGATATGTCATTGATATATCACAATTATCGCACTTTACTACATATCCACAATTTCTGCATGATACAAAAGTAGAAAACCCTCTTCTATTTAAAAATAATATGGTTTGTTTTCCATTTCTAAAATTTTCACATATAGAATCATATAATTCTTCACTAAATATAGATTTATTGCCATTACTTAGCTCTTCTCTCATATCTACTACTATTACTTCCGGTAATGCATATTTATTTACTCTTTCTTGTAATTCTAGAAGTCTTAAATTTCCATTTAAACTATTATAGTAAGTTTCTAAGGAAGGTGTAGCTGAACCCATGACCAAAAATGCATTTTCAATATCAACTCTTTTAGCTGCAACTTCAACAGTATTATATTTAGGATTTTGAGATGATTTATACGTGGCTTCGTGTTCCTCATCAATAATTATAAGTCCTAGTTTTTTAAAAGGAGCAAATACAGCAGATCTAGCACCTACAACTATTTTAACTTTCCCCTCTTTTATTCTTCTCCATTGGTCAAACCTTTCTCCATAAGATAACCTACTATGTAATACAGCTACTAAATCTCCAAACCTACCAACAAACCTATCAATAGTCTGAGGAGTAAGGGATATCTCTGGAACAAGTATAATAGAACCCTTTTCATTTTTTATCATTTCTTCAACGAGCTGCAGGTATATTTCTGTTTTTCCACTTCCTGTTACTCCATGAATTAGAAACTTATTCTCCTCGTTCTCCTTATTAAATGATCTTACAATTCTATCAAAAACTTTTCTTTGGGCAACTGATAGATCATGTTTTTTATAATCACTAATATCCTTTTTTATTGGATCTCTATTAACTTCTCTTTCATATATCTTTAATAATCCTTTCTTTTCTATTGCTTTTATTGTAGATAATGTTGTATTCATCTTCTCTGAAAGTTCCTTAAAAGAAATATCTTTTACTTCATAAAGAAACTGGATTATCTCTCTTTGTTTAACAGCTCTTGTTCCAATACTATCATACATCTCTAGCAAAGAAAGTTCTCTTTGTAAGAGTTTAACCCATTTTTCCAGCTTCCTATCTATTTTTGTTTTTATATCTATTGTAGTTTCTATAATCCCTCTATTTTCTAAAGAATTCAATGTTTTATTAATATTAGGAAGCTTTAAGTTTTTCTTTAAATCTTCTAATAATATCTTTCCATTAATATCTAAATAAGAAATAATCTTTAATTCATCCTCATTTATATCCTTATTATAGTAATCTTCTACTTTCTCTACAAATGTATTCACTTCTTTAAAGTCTCCTGGAGGCAGTACCGGCTGAAAAGCATCTATATAGGATGATAAATAGTATTCCTTCATCCAAGTACTTAGGTCTATTAGTTCCTTCGAGATTAAAGGCTTATCATCTAATACATCAACAACTTTTTTTAAACTATATTCATCATTCCAATAATCAATAATTTGAACTACAATTCCTTTTATCAATTTATTTCCTTTCCCAAAGGGAATTATTACTCTCATGCCTTCTTTCACAATATCCTTTAAATCATCATCAACAATATATGTATATGGTCGATCAACCTGTGATGCTCTATTATTTACTATAATTTGTGCATATTTCTTATTCAATTTAATCATTCCTTTTATATGTGAATATTAAAAGCTAGATAGTCCAATCTAGCTTTTATTATCTAATATATATTTTACCTTATCCACTATGACTCTTGCAACTTCTCTTTTATTCATCATTGGATAATTGGTCTTTATACCCTTATTATCAATTATAGTCACTATATTAGTATCAACATCAAAGCCTGCCCCTTCTTTTGTTACATCATTTGCTACTATAAAATCAAAATTTTTCTTTTTTAATTTTTCCAGTGCATATTTATCTAAATCATCAGTTTCTGCTGCAAATCCAACCATAACCTGATGCTTTTTTTGTTTACCAAAGTAAGCGGCTATATCTGGATTTTTAACATATTTAATAATTAACTCATCTTCTTCATTTTCTTTTTTC
The DNA here is from genome assembly GCF_902479755.1 of uncultured Tissierella sp. Classification (NCBI taxonomy): domain Bacteria; kingdom Bacillati; phylum Bacillota; class Tissierellia; order Tissierellales; family Tissierellaceae; genus Tissierella; species uncultured Tissierella sp. Next base: position 7,354 of record NZ_CABSQO010000061.1, read on the forward strand.
TTTATCTTAATAGGACTTACAGTCTCAGGCTTATAATCAACAGGAGCAGCAGATTTTATTAATACATCACAGGAATTAAAATGCTTAGCAACTGCCTTTAACATATCTTCTGTGGTTTTTACTTTGACAAGTTCAACTTCTTTTGGCGGAGTAATGGATGTATGCCCGGAGATCAACACAACTTCTGCACCTCTAGATACAGCTTCCTTAGCTATGCTATATCCCATTTTTCCACTTGAATGATTAGTCATATATCTAACAGGATCTAAGGGTTCTATTGTTGGTCCAGCAGTCACAACTATCTTCCTTCCAGATAGATCTTTTTCTACAAGACTATCAATAATATATTCTACAATATCTACCGGCTCTGCCATTTTTCCCTCACCATAATCTCCACAGGCAAGCCGTCCTGCTCCTGGTTGAATAAAACTATATCCAAGACTTTTTAACCTATTTATATTTTCCTTTACAATAGGATTTTGATACATCTTAGTATTCATAGCAGGTGCAAATATTATCTTAGCTGTAGACGCCATCACCACTGTAGTCAATAAATTATCAGCTATACCATTGGCTATTTTACCTATAGTATTTGCAGTTGCTGGAGCAATTAAAATAGTATCTGCTTTTTGTGCAAGTGATATATGTTCTACATCATAGTTTGTAATCTCACTAAACATTTCTCTATGAACTACATTTCCCGACATAGTTTGAAAAGTTAAGGGAGTGACAAATTCAGTAGCTCCTTCTGTCATAATAACTTCAACATTAGCATGGAGTTTTTTTAACCTACTAACAATATCAGCAGCTTTATATACAGCAATTCCTCCTGTAACTCCAAGTATAATGGTTTTACCCTTTAGCATATAATTACCTCCTACTTTATACTATTTATAGGTGGCCTAGTATAAGTTATCTTCCCCTCTAAAACTTCCTCCAAGGCAATACTCACTGGTTTTTTAGAATTGGTTTCAACTAGCGGCTCAGCTCCTTCAATAATTTTTCTAGCCCTCTTAGCCGTAAGCATAACCAGTGTATACCTACTATCTCCCCTTTTCCCTAATTCATTAAAAGATGGATTTAACATATTATTTACCTCCCTGTGAAATAACTTTATCTTTAATATCAGAATGTCTCTTTACCCTTAATTTTTCCGCCTTTATTATTGTTTCAATATCTGATACAGCATCTTCTATCTTGTCATTTACGACAAAGTAATCATATTTGCCTACGAAGTCTAATTCTTTAAAGGCATTTTCAAATCTTCTATTTATATCCTCTTCAGTTTCTGTTCCTCTTTTAACTATTCTATTCTTCAATTCCTCCATTGTTGGAGGTAAAAGGAATACAAATACTGCTTCAGAGTAATTGTTCTTAATTTGCAAAGCTCCTTGTACATCTATTTCAAGTAAAACAATCTCCCCTTTGTTGACTTCATCCATAACAAATTTCTTAGGGGTTCCATAATAATTGGTGTGTACATAGGCATGCTCTAAAAATTCATCATTCTTCTCCATCCTCTTAAACTCTTCTTCATCTATGAAAAAGTAATTAACGCCTTCCACTTCTCCAACCCTTGGTTTTCTTGTAGTTGCAGAAATAGAATATATTATATCCTTATTTCTTTCTAATAATGCTTTACATACGGTACCTTTGCCAGTACCAGCAGGACCTGAAATAATAAGTAAAAAACCTTTTGACATTTGTATCTCCAACTTTCTATATTAATTATTCAGTATGTTCTTCTTTATCATGAAATCTATTTGCAACCGTCTCTGGCTGAACAGGTGTCAAAATTACATGCTGACTATCTGTAATTATAACTGCTCTAGTTCTTCTTCCATAAGTTGCATCTATTAGAAGTCCATTATCTCTAGCCTCTTGAATCAATCTTTTAATAGGTGCAGATTCAGAGCTGACTACAGCTATTATCCTATTGGCTGAGACAATATTTCCAAAACCAATATTAATTAGTTTTATTGACATAATCATCCTCCCTAACTACTCAACGTTTTGAACTTGTTCTCTTATTTTCTCTAATTCTGATTTTATCTCTACTACATTTTGAGAAATCAACATGTCATTTGCTTTTGAACCAATTGTATTTATTTCTCTATTCATTTCTTGAATCAAAAAGTCAAGCTTTCTTCCCACCGAATCTTTTTCATCTAATATAGATAAAAATTGTTTTACATGAGATTTGAGCCTTACGATCTCTTCATTAATATTACTCTTATCTGTAAAAATTACTACCTCAGAAGTAATTCTATCCTCGTCTATACTAATGTCCTTATCAAGCAATTCGCTAATTCTTTCTTTTAACTTATCTTTATACTCCAATACAACCAATGGAGACCTTTTCTCTACTTCCAATACTATCGCTTCAATTCTATTTAATTTTGAGATCATGTCATTTTTTAATTCTTGCCCTTCTACTACTTTCATACCCATAATATCTCTAAGTGCTATATTTAATGCTTCTTTTAGACAAGTCCATGCAGTATCTTCATCTAATTCTTTTCTTTCTGTTTTTATGATCTCAGATAAACCTAGTATATTAAATAATCTAACATTATCCTCTAGATTCAATTCTTCACATAAACCTTCTAAAGCAGATTTATAGGTTTTTGCCAAGGGAATATCAACTTTAATTTCTATAGCTGATTCATTTATATAATCTAGATTGATATATACATCAATCTTACCTCTGCTAATCTCTTTTTTTATAATTTTTTTAACTTTTTCTTCTAAATATGAAATATGTCTAGGCATTTTGACTATAATATCGTTGTATCTATGATTAACAGCCTTTATTTCCACCCTAAAATTATAGAATTCGTTACTAAATTCACCTCTACCAAAACCTGTCATACTCTTAATCATAATAAACACCTCTCTTTCACCACTTATTGTATTACAGTTAAGTATTATATATCTTATATTAATATTAATCTACTATATATTACAAATTTTTAATATTCTCTTTCTAATTCCTTTTAGTTTATTATTTCTTAATATAGTGGTATACTCTTAGTAGTCTTAGTTAATATTGGAGGAATTAATATGGCATTTGATGGTATTGTAACAAAAGCAGTTGTTAAAGAATTAAAAGAAAAATTAGTAGGAGGAAGAGTTGATAAAGTTTATCAGCAGGAGAAAGATGAAATTCTAATCCATATTCATAATAAGGGGATTAATTATAGATTAATAATGTCTGCTAGTAGTAATAATCCACGAGTTTATTTAACAGATTATTCTAAGAAAAATCCTCCTGAACCACCTATGTTTTGTATGCTTCTAAGAAAACACCTTATTGGAGGAATAATATTAAATATTGAGCAATTTAACTTAGATAGAGTAGTTTTTATTGATATATCGGCTATAGATGAACTAGGCCAACCTACAGAAAAAAGAATAATCATTGAAGTAATGGGCAAACATAGCAATATTGTATTAGTAGATAAATCTTCACTTAAAATAATAGACTCAGTAAAGAGAGTTTATGAAGATATGAGCAGAGTTAGGCAGATATTACCAGGTATGGTTTATGAATATCCGCCACTACAGGATAAGGTTAATCCTTTAGATATTACAAAAGAAGTTTTCTTTGACCTTATGAATTCATCAGACAAAAATTTACCTTGTTTTAAATTTCTTTATTTTAGCTATCTAGGTTTAAGTCCATTGATAAGTAGAGAGATATGCTTTGATGCAAATATAGATATAGATAGAAATCTTGGTAGTATGTATGAAGAAGATAAGAATGCTTTATATCTTTCTTTTAATAAATTTATGAATCAAATATCTAAGGAAGAATTCGCACCTATTTCAGTCTTAAATAATAATAAAACCGAAATAGTAGCTTTTCACGCCATGGATATTAATCAATTCGGAGCAGAAAATAAGCTTTCATTTGATTCCATATCAAAACTCTTAGATAATTTCTATCGCAGGAAAGATATTATAGATAGAATAAGTCAAAAATCACAATCCATTAGGAAATCAATTCAGGTAAAATTAGATAGAACATTAAATAAATTAGGAAAACAAAAAGAAGAATTACTAGAAAGCCAAGATAGGGAAAGATATAAGATTTATGCTGATTTATTATCTGCTAACCTTCACGTTGTCCCTAGGGGAGCAAATACTATAGAACTTGAAAATTTCTATGATGAAAATATGAATAAGCTAAATGTTCCTCTTGATATAAAACTATCTCCTGTAGCAAATGCTCAGAAATATTATAAAAAATATTCAAAACTGAAAAATGCCCATCAGTTACTGTTAGGACAAATACCTGAGACAGAAGATGAGGTTTCATATCTAGAAAATGTACTTATGAGTATAGAAAATTCAACTGAAATTGAGGAGTTAGATGAAATTAAAGAGGAATTAATCAGTGAAGGTTATATAAAAGGTTCTTTAAAAAAGAAAAAGAAAAAAGAAGATTCAGTTTCTAAGCCTCTTCATTACGTTTCAAAAGATGGATTTAATATTTACGTAGGAAAAAATAACAAGCAAAACGATTATTTAACACTTCGTTTATCTCATAAAGATGATTTATGGTTGCATGTTCAAAATATGCCAGGCAGTCATGTGATTATAGGGAAAGAAGGTAAAACTATTCCAGATTCTACTTTAGAAGAGGCGGCGATATTAGCTGCATATTATAGTAAAGGAAAAAACTCAAATCATGTACTAGTGGATTATACAGAGAGAAAAAACGTCAAAAAACCTAAAAATGCTAAAGCTGGAATGGTAATATATGAAAACTTTAAAACTATGATTATAAATCCTTCTAGAGATTTAGTAGATAATATTAAAAAGGTAGAATCCTAGGATTCTACCTTTTTAACTAATTATAAATACTTGATCTATTCCATCAATCTCTTTAAAATTTACCTTTACATTCTCAGATTTAGATGTAGGAACATTTTTGCCTACGTAGTCAGCTCTAATTGGAAGTTCCCTATGGCCTCTATCTATTAAAACAGCTAATTGTACTCTAGAAGGTCTTCCTTTATCTACTAAAGCATCTAAAGCAGCTCTAACAGTTCTTCCAGTATATATAACATCATCTACAAGAATAATTATTTTACCATCAATATTTATATCCATGTTATCGTTGACTATAGGTTCTTCACTAATTTCTGTTAAGTCATCTCTATATAAAGTAATATCAAGAGAAAATACTGGAATACTGTCTCCTTCAATCTCTTCAATTTTCTTGGCCAATCTCTCTGCGAAAGGACATCCCCTAGTCTTGATTCCGACCAAAGCAATATCCTTAATCCCTTTATTTCTTTCAATTATCTCATTAGCTATTCTAGTTGTTGCTCTTTGTATAGCTTTTTCATCTAAAATAACTGCTTTGACATTCATATTCATCCCTACTTCCTTTTGTTTTCTAAGGTATCTAAAATATTCTTAAAATACTCAGGCAAATCAATTTGAAACTCCATATGTTCTCCTGTTGATGGATGAGAAAAGCCTAATTTATAAGCATGTAACATTTGTTTATCTAAGCCAAACTCATTTTTTCCTTTAGAATATACAGGATCCCCTACTACAGGATGATTAATATAAGCCATATGTACTCTTATTTGATGAGTTCTTCCTGTTTCTAGATTAACTTCTACTAAGGAGTAATTGTCGTATCTTTCTAATACTTTATAATGTGTTATAGCCTCTTTGCTGTTTTTCTGAGTTACTGTCATTTTCTTTCTGTCAGTTCCATGTCTCCCTATAGGTGCATTGACAGTTCCCTCATTATCAGAAAGTATTCCATGAACTAAGGAGATATAAACTCTTTTAACATTTCTCTCTTTAAGACTTTCCGATAAAATTCTATGTGCCTTATCATTCTTAGCTATAATTAATAAACCAGAAGTATCTTTATCTAATCTATGGACTATGCCAGGTCTTATAATGCCATTTATAGAGGATAAATTATCAATATGAAATAATAATGCATTAACTAAGGTTCCAGTATAGTTACCCGGTGCAGGATGAACAACCATATCCTGAGGTTTATTAATAATAGCTACATCTTCGTCTTCATAGACTATATCTATTGGTATATCTTCAGGAATAATCTCCAGTATCTTAGGTTCAGGAAGGTTTACCTTTATATAATCTCCTTCTTTAACTAAATAACTAGATTTTACATGCTTATCATTCACATAGACCAGGTCTTCTTTAATCAGCTTCTGTATATAAGACCTAGAGATTTCATCTAACTCTTTTGCAAGATAGGCATCTAATCTTTCATTGTCATCTTCATCAACATAAAATTCAACAATATCCATTATAACCTCCTAAATTTCATACCTATCAAAAAGTACTAAAATTAATATTATAAAAGTTCCTACCACTATGGAAATGTCTGCTATATTAAAAACGGGAAATTCAAACTTGTTAAACAACCTAAAGCTAATAAAATCTACAACATAACCAAATCTAACTCTATCAATGAAATTACCTATGGTACCTCCCAAGAACATTCCAAGTCCAAGTCTCATAAATATATTT
>NZ_CABSQO010000062.1:0-13808 GCF_902479755.1 uncultured Tissierella sp.
TATTCCTTATATTTTTCTAAATCAATTTGATTAATAGTTAATTTTAATACTGTACCATCTTCTACATACTCTAAATTATCCACTTGATAACTATCGCAAAAATAATTTACTATGCCTTGTTTACTATAAGGTATTTTTAGGGTGACTAATCTATATTGCTGAGGTAATAGGTTTTCAATGTTTCTTAGAAGTGTATCTATATTTTCCCCATTTTTAGCTGAAATAAATAATTTATTATCCACATATTTATTATCATAAAATAAATTATGAATATCTACTTTATCCATCTTATTAAAGACTGTAATTATAGGTTTATCTAGTACTTCTAATTCCCTTAATATATTATAAGTAGTTTGAATCTGTATATCTAAATCTTTATTTGAAGCATCTACAATATGAAGCAATAAATCTGCATACTTCACTTCTTCTAGAGTTCCTTTAAATGCTTCAATTAGCCTAGTCGGGAGTTTGGATACAAATCCTACAGTATCTGTTAGCAAGAATACTTGCCCATTAGGAAGTTTTCCCCGCCTCAAAGATGTATCTAAAGTTGCAAACAGCATATCTTTTACAAAAACCTCTTTTGATTCTTCATATTCATCATTAAATTGAATTAATTTATTCAATAAAGTTGATTTTCCAGCATTAGTATAACCTACTAATGCAACAATTGGAAGATTTGAGCCTTCTCTCTTCTTTCTTTTTACTTCTCTATTTTGCTCTACTTCCTTCAACTGTTTTTCTATATTATCTACTTCTCTCAATATATGTCTTCTATCGGTTTCTAATTTCTGTTCTCCTGGCCCTCTTGTACCAATACCTCCTCCCTCTCTAGATAGGTAATCTCTGAATCCTATTAATCTAGGAAGTCGATATTTAAGTTGAGCTAATTTTACTTGCAATTTACCCTCTTTTGAATTTGCTCTATTAGCAAAGATGTCTAAAATCAGATTGGTTCTATCAACGATTTTCCTATCAATAATTTTTTCTAGATTCCTTAATTGTGCACCTGATAATTCATCATTGAAAACTACAGTCGTAATATCAAGTTCTTCACAATAGTTTTTGATCTCCTCTGCTTTTCCTGTCCCTATAAAGTAGGCTGCATTTATACTTTCTTTCTTTTGTATTACCCTAGAAACTACTACTCCTCCAGCAGCTTTTACTAATTCTTCCAATTCATCTAAAGAGTTTTCAATATCAATTGTATCAGTATCAAGTTCTACTCCAATTATAAGAACTCTCTCCATATTTGCTATTTCTTGGCTCAATTTATCAACTCCCGAAAAATCATTATAATTATATTCTTATTTTTATTATATCACTATTTTAATATTTTATCTAACAATATGTGTATGAATCCAGCTATAGAGGACACAATTCATATAATATAATTTTAAATTATTTCGTAACCATATTGTAATCATGATTTAAACCATCTAATATTAACATTATAATATTTCTGTGGTATAATTAACTAGTTAAGCCTTTTCTCAATTAAGGAGGTAATTTTATGGATAATAACAATAATAATGATAATAAGAAAAAGAAAAAAAAGAAAGGATCTACTAAAAGAACTGTTTTTAAGTCTTTAAAGATATTTTTAGTTGTATTTTTAATGTTATCAGTTATAGCAGGCGGAATAGTAATTGGTATAGTTCTATCTATTTTGAAAGATGTTCCAACAATAGATCCTTCAAAGATTAATGCATCTTTAGATCTAACATCAACTATATATGATGCAAATGGAGAGCTTGTCGAAAAAATTCAGGCACCTGAATTTAGAACTATGGTGAAGCTAAATCAAATGCCACAACATCTTAAAGATGCATTTATTGCAATAGAAGATGAAAGATTTAAAGATCATATAGGTGTAGACCCTAAAGGCATTATATCTTCTGCCATAGATAATTTAAAAGCTGGTGCTGCTATCAGAGGTGCAAGTACAATTACACAGCAATTGGCAAGGAATGTTTATCTAACACTAGAGAAAAGTTGGGATAGAAAAATTAAAGAGGCTTATCTAGCTCTTCAAATTGACAAGGCTCTAACAAAAGATCAAATACTTGAGGCCTATTTAAATAGGAATAATTTGGGACAAGGCGCTTATGGAGTTCAGGAAGCTGCACAAACTTACTTTTCAAAGAATGTTGAAGACCTTACTATTGCAGAATCTGCATTATTTGCAGGCATAGTAAAATCTCCGACTAAATATGCACCTTATCGTACTGTAAGTCCTGAGAATTTCGATAGTACAAAGCATTATGAAGTTGGGAGATTAGAAATACTAGGAGAAAAGTATATAGCAATATATAACGAAGAGGCTGTAAAAAGACAAAAAATTGTACTAAAGAAAATGTTAGATTTAAATAAAATCACAGAATCAGAATATCAAGAAGCATTAAATGAAAATATCAAGGAAAACCTAAAACCCGGTCAAAAGAAGATTGAAGGAATTTCTTCCTATTTTACAGATTATGTTAAAACTCAGGCAGTTGATGCCTTAGTAAAGAGGTTAGGATATACAAAAGAACAAGCTCAAGATGAATTGTTTACAGGCGGACTAAAAATCTATTCAACTATGGATGTAAAACTTCAAAGAGAACTTGAAGATGTATATAATAATTTTACTGAGATATTAGTCGGCAATCCTGAAAAGAAAAAAGGTCCTATATTAGTGGATTGGAGATTAAATAAGGCTAAAGATGTTATTGATGAAAAAGGTAATATCATCTACTATAGTCAAGCCAACTTATTTAATGAAAATTTTGAATTAGTATTGGAAAAGGGTACTTATGAGTTTAGAGATAATAACCTATTTATTAAAAATAAGAAACTTACTCCATATCCAAAACATATAGATGTTGCAGACTATTATACTATCGATGATAGAAAAAATTTAGTAAGTCATAGTGTTGGTTCTATCACAATACCAGCAGAGAATTATAATGTTTCTGACAGTAAAGAAATTAAAATAGGCAGTGCATATTTAAATAATAACAAAGACTTTTATAGAGTTGATGAAAATGGAAACTTATTAATCAGTGAAAAATATTTCTTTAGATCTAAGGATGGTATTGTACAACCTCAATCAGCTACTGTTGTTATGGACTATTGGACAGGACAAATCAAAGCTTTAGTTGGAGGTAGAGATATTGAGGGTGCTAGAATCTTAAACAGAGCTACTGCATCTCAGAGACAGCCTGGTTCTGCTATTAAACCAATAGCTGCTTATTTACCAGCATTAGATAATGGCTATACAGCTGCAACTCCAATAGATGATATTCCTTTCTATTATAAGGGACAATTATGGCCTAAAAACTGGTATAAAGGATATAGAGGTATCCATACTTTAAGACGTTCAGTTGAGCAATCAGTTAACGTAAACTCTGTAAAGACTGTAGAATCAATAGGTATACAAACTTCTATGGCTTATTTAGAAAAACTAGGTATTATTAGTAAAACTGATCCTGAAAATGATAGTTTCGTTACGGCTAAAGAAAATGGAGTTAGAAATGATGAAACCTTATCTGCACTAGGATTAGGTGGTATGACAAAAGGTATAACTCCTCTAGAATTAACTGCTGCTTATGGAGCTATAGCCAATGGCGGTGTATATATAGAACCTATAGCTTTTACTAAAATAGAAGATAAAAATGGCAATATACTAATTGATAATACGCCAAAAGAAACTATGGTAGTATCCCCTCAAGTAGCATATATAATGTCAGATATTTTGAGAACTACTGTATCAGATGGCCTTGCAGGAAGAGCTAAGATTTCTAAGATGGCAGTAGCAGGTAAGACCGGTACAACAACAGATCAGGCAGATATTTGGTTTGCTGGATTTACTCCATATTATGTTTCTGCTACATGGATAGGAAATGATTCACCTAAAATTACCCTAACGAATAATAGTGGTACAGCTGCCCAATTATGGCAACATATAATGACTAGAATGCATGAAGGTCTAGAAAGTAAAACATCTTTTGAGAAACCTAGTGGTATAGTATCTGCAAGGATATGTACCAAATCTGGTAAACTAGCCACAGAACTTTGCACCCACGATCCTGGGGGCAGTGCTGTTAGATCTGAGATATTTGTAAAGGGTACTGAACCTAAGGATTACTGCGATGTTCATGTTGAGGTCACTATAGATAAAACTAATGGAAAAATTGCTAATGAATATTGTCCTGAAGAAAACAAAGTTAATAAAGTATTTGTAGAGCGTACTCCGCCATATTTCCCATCAGAACATAATGGTATAGTACCTTCAGACTTCCAGTATACTGCACCAACAGAAATTTGTGATGAGCATAACCAAAGCACAGTTATACCACCAGATCCTATTGAAGATGATGATTTTTATTTCCCTCCACTTCCATGGGATAATGAAGATAATGATGACGAAAATGAAAACTAAGGCTAAGCCTTAGTTTTTCGTTTTTGGATTAAAAATTACCGCCATTATATAGCCAAATAAAATTGCAGCAGCTACTCCACCTGCTGTGGCCTGTAATCCCCCTGTAAATGCCCCTATTATTCCCTTTGTTTTTGCTCCTTCTATTGCTCCTTGAGCTAATGCATTTCCAAATCCAATTATTGGTACAGTAGCTCCTGCTCCTCCAAATTTAACAAGGGGTTCATATAGTCCAATTCCTCCTAATATAACTCCGGCAGTAAGAAATGAAACTAATATATGAGCGGGAGTTAATTTAGTATTATCTAATATAATTTGACCGACTACACATATTAACCCTCCAACTATAAAAGCTTTGACATATTCCATTTAATCACCCCTAACCTTTACTTACATCTATTGTAACTGCATGGGCTATTCCTGGAATAGATTCGCCCTGTTGATTTATAATCGTTGAATGAAGAGCTCCAGTAGCCATAATTAATATTCTCCTGAAATTTCCCTTCATCATTTCCTTGTAAATATATCCATTCAACACCACTGCAGAACATCCGCATCCAGATCCTCCTGCATGGGTATCTTGAGCATCACCATCAAATATCTCTACACCACAATCTGTATAGATACTAGATAAATCATATCCCTCTTTTTTCATTAAGTCTAATACTATAGATTTTCCAACCTTACCTAAATCTCCAGATATTATAAGATCATAACTAGAGGGAGAATATCCTGTATCCTTAAAATGAGTGATTAATGTATCAACTGCTGCTGGTGCCATGGCTGCACCCATATTTGTTGCATCCTTAATACCCATATCAATTATTTTACCTGTAGTTGCATAAGTTATATAAGGTCCATTGCCTTGTGATGAAAGTACAGTAGCTCCAGAACCAGTAACAGTCCATTGTGCTCCAAAGTTTCTTTGAGATCCATATTCTAATGGAAATCTAAATTGTCTTTCAGCAGAGCTAAAATGACTAGACGTAGCACACACTACTTTGTCTGCAAATCCTCCATCTATAAGCATCGCTCCTAAAGATAAAGATTCTGTCATAGTAGAACAAGCTCCATAGAGACCATAATATGGTATACTTAGAGACCTTGCCGTATAAGTGGAGGAAATTATTTGATTTAACAAATCTCCTGATAACAAGTAGTCTATATCATTATTAGTTAGATTTCCATTTGTTAATGCTGCTTTTATTGTTTCTTCTTGTATTTTAGCTTCAGATTTTTCAAATGATTCTTGCCCCCACATATCATCTTCTAATATCATATCAAAATACTTCTTAAGAGGCCCTTCACCTTCTTTTGGTCCCACTATTGTATAAGTACTTACTATTGAAGGTGGATTCTGAAATTTGACTGTCTGTGAACCAAATTTTTTTATTGCCATACTTTTATCTCCCCTTAGTAAATAATAAATGTAATACACCTACAATTACGGAACTGCCTACTCCATATACCAGTACAGGACCCGCTATAATAAACATCTTTGATGCTACTCCAAAAATAAAACCTTCTGTCTTAAATTCCATTGCTGGGGATACCATTGCATTAGAAAATCCTGTAATAGGAATAGCTGCTCCCGCTCCACCGATTTGCCCTATTTTATCATATACTCCAAGCCCAGTAAGAAAGGCACCAATAAATACTAGGATAATGGATGTAGCTGAAGCAACAGCTTTCTCATCAAGCCCTTTTTTCATTAACCAGCTTCTTATAAGCTGTCCTATAGTACATATTGCTCCTCCTACTAAAAAGGCTAATATAATATTTTTCATATAAGTAGGCTTTGGAACCTTCTTTTCTGAATATTTTTGATAATCTTTTTTATTCATATTCTCCATTTATTTCATCTCCTCTACTTATTAAATAACCAAAAATATAATGAACCTGCTACCTTTCCACCCATCAAAGCCCATATAACATATCTTAAATTATCCTTTATTTTTAATTTTTTTGATAATACTGGGATTACATTCAATACCTCAGCTAAAGCAGAAGATAGTAATCCGATAAAGATTCCATATAACAAGCTAATGAGTATAACAATGATTTTATATAAACTCATATGAAAATTTGAAAAATATATTATAACAAATAGTACAAATGATAAAGTTATGGTAAATTGATAAACTTTAACCTGTTTACTTGTTTTAGTGATTTGAACTAATCTTGGAACTATTTGAAGTATAGTAATAAAAGCTGCTGCTGCACTACCAACTGTCAATCCTCCTCCAAAAGCGATTATTATAAGTAATAGTTTTACTACCATATTGCACCTCTTTTATGGTTCTTCTTTCTTTTTAGTTTCATTCAGTATATGTTTTTCCATATCCTCATCATATAAGAATAACTCTATCTCCATAGGCCCCGGCTCCTTTTTTCTTCTTTCACTAAAACTGAAAACCCTCGTAAAGAACAATAATACTCCTACCCCTATTCCAATTGAATACGGAATAGTCATAAGTAAAGGAGTGCTCTTTTTTACTCCGGTAAAAGTAAAATATAGTTTTTCCAAGGATTCTTTGGCGTTCACATCAACATGAAAATTTACTATAGCTATACTTGCACCAAAGAATAAAATTAAACATACTAAAGTTACTTTAATAAATTCAAAAAATGGTCGTTCCTTTTGTTGAGATTTATATTCTATTAATATCTCAACCTCTCCCAGTAAGATTAAGTCGATACTAGGAAACTCCTTTAATACCTTTTCCGCTATATCTGTTGCAGTTAAGTAATCCCAATCCTCTTTCCCCTTCTTTGTATGAACTATGATATTTTCAGTAGCTTTCTTTATATATGGATTTGAACAATATACTTCTCCTAAATCCTTAATCAATATATCTTTCTCAGGCTCAATGGCAGCTTTTTTATTTATAATTATATATACTTGCTCTTTATCCATATATCTTACTCCACTCTAAATTATTATCTACAAATTGCGCTTTTTTTGGTACTTCTTTATTAGTTATTTCTTCTTTATACCATAAGAGCCCTCCTGCAAGAATTAGAAAAATCATTAGAGCAATAATTATCTTTTTATAATTTAATTTACATGCCATCTAATCACCCCATTCTAAGATTATTATCTGCTGTATTTCTTTTTTCATACAAAAAATTATCTAATAGGTAAATTTTACAATTAACATCTCTCAATCCGAAAGATTCAAAATTATGCGAATGAATTATTGATTTAATTATGCAAAGTAATAAATATAATACGGTTTATTTTTCATAAATTTGTGATAATCCATAAATTATAGTAATATTGTGTTATAAATGTATATATAAAGCAGTTATACTTATTAAAAGCACTATCTTTTATTTGCAATACAAATAAATTAATAAATGTAGCAAGTCAGAAAATAAAAAAAACCAGAAAATTAATCCTAGCTTATTTGAGTTACTACCTTTTATAATATTTACACTTTATTTGTTTATACTCCTTATTTATTTCTCTACTTAAATATATATTCCTTTTCTAATGTAGCCTTTATTATATAAAGCAAAAAGGCATATATCATGCCTTTGCTAAACTCTTTCTCATCTCTTCTATTATCTTTTTCTCTATTCTTGAAACTTGAACCTGAGATATACCTAATTGATTTGCTACTTCAGTTTGAGTTTTGTCCTTAAAATATCTTAAAATAATAACTTGCCTGTCCCTAGGCTTTAAACTTGCTAACATATCTTTTAATACTATGTTATCAACTAAATCTCTATCATCCTCTGATTCATTGCTGATTTTATCTATTAGATATAGTGGAGATCCATCATTCTGATGTACAACATCATAAAGATACTCTGGATGATATGAAGCCTCTAGGGCCATTACTATATCTTCTTTATCCATTTGTATTTCATCGGATATCTCTTGAATAGTAGGTTCTCTTCCAAGTTCCATAAATAGCTTTTCTTCTGCTCCCTTGGCTTTTGCAGCTGTTTGTTTTAGCGACCTACTTACCTTCACTAAACCATCATCTCTTAAAAATCTCTTAATTTCCCCTATTATCATAGGTACTGCATAAGTTGAAAATCTAACATCAAAGGTCGTATCAAATTTATCAATGGCTTTCAATAAACCTATACTACCTATTTGAAATAAATCATCTACTTCATATCCTCTATTCATAAATCCCCTTAACACTGATCTAATAAGCCCTAGATTAGAGGATACTAATATATCCTTGGCTTCCATACTACCATTCTGTGCATCTTTAATAAGCTCCATGGTCTCCTCATGGGATAATAAAGCCTTATTTTCGCTGCTTGCATTCATATTATCTACTCCTTATCCAAAAGGCTTTTAAATCTTTTCGTCATACGTACTATTGTACCTTTCCCTTTAATACTTTCTATCTCAAGACTATCCATGAAAGTTTCCATAACTGTAAAACCCATACCTGACCTTTCTAGATTTGGCTTAGATGTGTAAAATGGCTCGCGAGCTTTGTCTATGTCAACAATTCCCATCCCCTTATCTTCAATAATTATTTCGATTTCATTGCCTTCAATTCTTGACTCAACAATTACTATACCTTCTCCATATTCATAACCATGTATGATAGCATTTGTGACGGCTTCTGATACAGCAGTTTTAATATCTGATAGTTCTTCTAATGTAGGATCCAGCTGAGATGCAAATGCCGCCACTACAACTCTTGCAAAGGATTCGTTGTTTGATTTACTCAAGAACTCTAATTTCATATAATTCTTTTCCACTATTTTCATCTCCTTTATAAGTTTTCAGCTGCTTCTTCAATTGTTGGATATACATTAATTATCTTGAGCAATCCAGACATTCTAAGCATCTTGTCCACATATGCATTATCACTTACTATAGCTACCATCCCACTTTTATCAATACAATTTCTATACCTTCCCATAATAAGCCCAATGCCTGAGCTGTCCATAAAAGTCAGCCCCCTTAAATCTAATATTATGTTTTTAATTCTCTGATCAAAATATTGTTGATCTATCTTTTCCCTTACATTTTCGGTAGTATGATGATCTAACTCGCCTTTAAATTGTACCAACAGATTGTTTTTATGTTTTTCTACTGATAGATACAAAATATCCCCTCCTGTCTATTTTCATATCTATATATTCTATATATGTACCCGATTCTCCTTCAAAGAATATTGACTATTTTTGTTGTTAAATGAAAAAAAGAGTCTAAAAAGACTCTTTTCATTACATTTTTTTGCAAGCTTCTACTACATGGGATAGAAGAAGTGATGTAGTTACTGCACCAACGCCACCAGGAACAGGTGTAATCATAGAAACCATTTCAGACACCTTTGGATAATCAATATCCCCACTTAATTTTCCTTCATTATCTAAGCTAACTCCTACGTCTATGCACACTGAGTTCTCATTAAAATATTTTTCATCAAAGAATTTTGCTTTACCCAGTGCTGTAACTACTACATCAGCTTTACTAGTTATTTCATGTAAATTTTTAGTTCTAGAATGGCAAATAGTAACAGTAGCATTTTTCTCAAGCAGCATCATTGCTAAAGGTTTACCAAGTACCATAGATCTATTAACAACAACCACATTTTTACCTTCTAGAGCTACATTGTTATATAAGAGTATTTCCATAGCTGCCTTTGGAGTACAAGGTGTAAATCCAGTCATATTTCCTTCAAATATCTTAGCCAAATTTAATGGATGCATACAATCTACGTCTTTCAAAGGAGATAAAGCCTCTCTTATTTTAGCTTCATCAATATGTTTTGGTAAAGGTCTAAATACAAGTACTCCTGATATGGAATTGTCCTGATTTAATTCTTCCATCAATGCTATTAACTCTTCAGTAGTCATATCTACATTTCTTTCAAAAACTTTAGAGCTTATTCCGATTGCATCACAATTTTTAATTATACTTTTTTCATAAGAAACATCATCAGGGTTATTTCCCAATCTAACAATACCTAAAGTAGGTATTTTTCCTATTTTAGCAAGTTCTTCAATGTCCTTTTTCATCTTTTCCTTAATTTGAGCTGCAACAACATTTCCTTTTAAAATTTCCGCCATCTAACAACACCTCTTTCATCTATTGTCTACAATTAAATTGTAGTGACAATTCAAATTATAACATATTCCCTTTTTAATTCAAGAATCCCTTATTAAAAAAGCACCCGAATATAGTGATACTGAAAAAACCCTCTCATATTACATCTTTATATTTTTTAGCATGGATAAAATACCGCCTAAATTTTAGATGAAAAAGTCAAGGAAGCGCTATGTGGATTTTCCTTGACTCCAATATTAATAGTAATCAATCATCAATAAAATTTTTTATTGGCTTGCTTGGATCCAATCTAGCTAAAGCAAATCCTGTATACCCAAAAACAACAGCGATTATTGGATTAATTAGACCTAAGAAGTGGAAACGGCCATATTGGAAGGAACTTACACCTAAAGTAGCAAAATAAACCGCGCCACAAGTTGACCATGGGACTAGGCCTGATGTTAGAGTACCTGCATCCTCTAATATTCTAGATAGATTCTTAGAATGTAGATTTAGTCTTTCAAATACTGGTCTAAACATTTGCCCTGGTATTACAATAGCCATATATTGGTCAGCAGCCATAAAATTCATAGCAATTGATGAAATAACAGTTGAAAGGATAATAGAACCTCTTTTTCTAACTTTTCTTAGTATTGTTTCTAATATAGTATCTATCACACCTATTTGTTTAATAAGTCCACCAAAAGTTAAAGCACAAATAACTAGCGCTATTATCTCTAGCATTGAACTCATACCTCCCCTGTTTAGAAGCTTGTCTACTAGCACATTTCCTGTTGTAACTTCAAATCCATACATTATATAATATAATGTATTTTTTAATCCGTGACCTTGGAATAAGGAGAATAATATACCGACAAAAGTGCCACCAATCATTCCAGGTACTGCAGGTGCTTTAAAAATAATCATTAAAATTACTGTTAGAGGCGCTATAAATATCCATGGAGTTATGATAAATATGCTATCTATAGATTCAAGAACTGAAAAAATTTGCTCAATATTTACTGCAGTATTCTTATAACTAGTTCCAATAAAACCAAAAATACTTATTGCAATTAAGAAGCTAGGAATAGTAGAGTAAAGCATATGCCTGACATGATCAAATACATTAGTACCCGTTACCGCAGCAGCTAAATTAGTGCTATCAGATAATGGAGAAAGTTTATCTCCAAAAGATGCTCCCGTTACTACTGCGCCTGCAGTAATAGCTGGAGGAATTCCCAGTGCGGCACCTATTCCCATAGCTGCTGTTCCTATAGTACCAGCAGTTGTCCATGCACTTCCAGTTGAAACAGAGATAACTGAACAAATAACTGGTAATAGAAATAAAAACATATTTGGAGTAAATAATTCTAATCCATAATATATTAGCCCCGGCACAATTCCTCCAGCAATCCAAGTTCCAACTAGCATTCCAACTATCAAAATAATAAAATTTGCTTGCATTACCATAGCATTTGATTCAATCATTGCTTTTTCCATATCATTCCAAGAATGGCCTAAGTATTTACCGATAAAAGCAGTAAGTATTGAAGCTGCAATTAAAGGAATATGAGGTTCCACCTCAAGGATAATTACACCTGGAAGCATAAAACCAATTAGTGCAAGAAATGGTACAAGTGATAGTAATAATGACGGTTTTTTAACTTCTGATAATGTTTTGTCCATACTTACCTCCTCAAAACTTATTTTTATTTAAATTACTTTAAATAATTATTTATGCAAGACTTATGCCACTTTAATTCGTTAATTTAATTGTGTCAAAATCAATAGAACATAAAATTTGCAAATTTTGATATATTAGTTGATTCTAGATGCTATTTATTGCTTATTTCTACCTATAAATATTATAAATCTAAATTATATTTACTTGGAAATTAACTGATATTTCAAAATTAAAAGCCAATGTTCTATGTTAAATGCCCTTATCTGAGCAAATCGCTCAGATAAGGGCATTTAATTAGAAATTTCATCTATAGTTCAGCTACAATTAACACATTAAAAGAGTATTGTTCTCTTACTAATTCAATTATTTCTCATACACAATAACGCCTCTCTTAGCTAGTTCACTAACCATTTTCTCAAAACGTTCTCCTACAAAAATATTTTCTGGTTCAACTACTCCTCTCATCCCCCCATCATCATGTGCAATAATCATTGCCGCTATTGATGATGGATAAGCAGTTGTTCTCTCCATAGATGTGATTCCTATTTCTTCATCACTATAGTCTAACAATTCATATGATTTCTGTACATATTTTCCGTCTTTTAATCCTTTTCCCACCACATATAGATAAGTAAAGTCTCTAACTCCAGGTATCTTTTCCATCAAATTATTGAGAATCACTTCTGAAGAATCTCTTGGAATTACTTCTACTCCATTTACATTTATTGGCTCTTTGCTAAAGAAACCAGCGTCGTTTAATATTTGCATTGTTTGATAATGTCCTGGATAACGTAATGTATATTCAGCTGCCTTTTTAACATCTTTTTCTAACATAGTCTTATTTAGACTATATAAACCATCTGTCTTTAATGCATCAACCATCCCATAGCCAGGAATTAAAAATGTTTCAAGATTATCAAGAGCATCTTCAACTGCTAATTTTCCATCTTGAATCACTGTTGGTGGAGTTAAGTATAAGTCTAGAAGAGCTTCAACATTAAATAAAATCATATAATCTAATGGAGCTACTCCCCTTTTAGTTGGAAGTCCACCACAATAAATCAAGGTTTCCTCTAGCTGATCAAATTCATGAGCAAGTTGACCTGCACAAATATTTCCAAAGCCTGGTACTATACCTAATCCTGGAACTGCTAAAACATTTGCTTTTTTCAATTCTTCATCAAATTCATAATGTTTTTCCCACATCCAATAGTCTGTAAAAACAGCTTTTTTATCTCTGGTTTTACTTAAAGCATTATAAAATCTTTCGGTAATTTCCCATGTATGAGGTAGGCTGTTAACAATCACATCAACCTTTGACATTAGAGCAACCGTTTCTTCTTCATTATAAATATCAAATTTTTCTACAGAAAGTTTATCATTGTTGATAAGGTTTTTAGCTATCTCTAAATTTTTATCATCAATGTCTGCTATTATTACCTCACTGCCACTTTCAAACTGTAAAATATCATATGCTACTGCTCTCCCTTGAAGACCACAGCCTAATACTAAATATTTCATAATATATAACCTCCCCTTTTTATTTATTATCTTTCAATTATTAATAAAGCAAAAATCATGCCAATTAACTAACAAGGGAACTATGCATTAATTGATAAAAAAATCATGACCACCCGTAAAACGGGTGGTTTGCTCTAGCCCTATAAGGGCATGGT
>NZ_CABSQO010000063.1:0-13364 GCF_902479755.1 uncultured Tissierella sp.
AATTTAAGGAGGAGGTTTGATATGTATCGACTGACTTTAGTGGATACCCTCAATGCAGAAAAGACTAAAGAAAATATATATAATCAACAAGACTTTTCTTATATTTTTGAAGCTTATTATAAAAGGGTGTATAACTTCATATATTATCAGGTTAGTTGCCATTATGCAGCAGAAGATTTGACTAGTCAGGTATTCTTAAAAGCAATGGTCAATATAGAGAAATATTCTAAGGACAAATCACCCTTTGAAGTTTGGATTTTTGCTATAGCTAAGAACATAGTAAATGATTATTTTAGAAGTATAAAAAAATATAATATTTTTTCTATTGATGGAGTTAAGGAATTAATATCAAAGATGAAAACACCAGAAGAAATAGTAGAGGTTTCAGAAACAAATGATGAGTTGTTAAAGGCATTGAGGAGATTGAATACAAGGGAAAAAAGTATTGTATCACTTAAATTTGGAGCAGAGCTGAAGAACAGAGAGATTGCAGAAATATTGGGTCTTACAGAAAACAATGTAGGTATAATACTTTATAGAACAATGAAAAAACTAAAAAAGGAATTGGAGAAGGAGGAATAAATGTGAATGATAGAAATATTCAAGATGGATGTTCTAAAGAGATAGATGATTATTTTAAGGGGATAAATGGTTTAAGTAGTGTAGACTCAGAAGAATATAAAGAAGTTTTGGAAATAACTAAGGCTTTGGCTAGTAAAGATTTTAGTAAGAATAGTAATAAAAAAGAAGTGTTTGATAGAGCTTTAAAAAATATCAATGAGTATAGAGGAGAGAATGAAATGAAGAGATTAAAGAAAATTAAATATCCTATTACTAAAGTTGCATCTTTTTTATTAATAGGAATACTGAGTATTTCAATGATAAAAACATCATTTGCACAAGAAGTTATAGATAAGATAGTAAAGATTATATCTCTTAAGAATATAGAAGCTGTACAATATGAACCACAAAAAAGGACCTATCCTATTCCAGAAAACTTAAAAGGGAAAATATTTGATAAAGATGGAAATATGTTAGAAGTATTTTCAGAAGAATTTATAGGATCTGGAAAAATATATATGGGTGATGGCGGGGAAATTGCCCGCATAGATATAGATAGTGGAGAGATAATATCTGTTAAGGAAGAAGAAGTATTGAATAAAGAGAAGTATTTTGTAGTTAAGGATGTTAATAAATTAAGTGATTATACTTGTTTTAATGTAATTCTTCCAAGTTATTTACCAGAGGGATATGAATTTGATAGAGCAGAATTTTATAAAGGTAAGGAAGGTATTGTAAAAAATAGTAAGTATATTGAAGTATATTTTATTAATCAAAATACAGGAAAATATATTAATATGCATCAGAGGATATCAGATGAAGAAACAGCATATGGTATGGCAACAGATGGAAAATTAGAGGAAGTAAAAGTTAATAATGAAAATGCCATTATGATAGATGAAAAAAGTATTGATTGGGAATATAATGGAATACTTTACAGCTTATCAGAAAGAGAAGAAATTGGTAAAAGCGAATTAATAAAAATCGCAGAGTCTATTAAATAATTTTTATTAATATAGTTTCACATATTTTGAGTTTACTGAAAAAGTAGCAATCTTTGAACCGACCCCCAAAAATTAGACCTAAGAATCTAACTGATGGGAGGTCGGTTTTTAAATGTCAAAATATAGTTATGAATTTAAGATGAAAGTTGTGCAAGAATATTTAGCTGGAAAGGGCGGATTCGCTTTTCTATCTGAAAAATATAATATCTCTTCTACGAGGGACTTACAAAAATGGGTTTCTGCATACAATGAATTTGGCTCTGATAACTTAATGAGAAAACGAAAAAATCAAACTTACTCTTTCGAATTTAAGCTTCATGTGGTAGAGTTGTATCTAACTACAGAGGTTTCTTATCAGGATTTAGCGCTTTCGGTTGGAATTAATAATCCACCATTAATAAGCAAATGGGTTAATGATTATCGTATTGCTGGACCTGATGCCTTGAAACCTAAACAGAAGGGGCGGCGACCAAAAGTGGATAAACCAAAAGATACTAATCTTGATAAGAGTAAAAAAATAAATGTAGAAACGGAGTATCTTAAACAACTTGAAGATGAAAATCTTAAACTACGAATTGAGAATGCATATTTAAAAGAATTGAGGAGGCTGCGTTTAGAGGGAACACCTCAGAACAAAAAGCGAGAATCATCCACAGCCTCCGAGGATCCTTCAAATTAAAAGATGTTCTCGCAGTTACAGGTTTCCCAAAATCAACATATATGTATTGGCAAAAGCGTTTTGAAAGGGAGAATCCAGATCAGGAGATAGAACAGAAAATTTTAGATATCCGTAAGGAACATAAGGATTTTGGCTATCGCCGGATTCATGGCGATTTAAGAAAGCAAGGACTGCTCATCAACAAGAAGAAGGTTCAGCGTATTGTGCAAAAGCTTAATCTTCAGGTGACTGCTTTCACTCGCAAAAGTCGTAAGTACAGCTCATACAAAGGGAATGTTGGTAAGATTTCACCTAACAGAATTAATAGACGTTTTGATACAAATATTCCTCACCAGAAGATTACAACTGATACGTCGGAATTCAAATATTATGAGGTGGATCAAAAAGGGAGAATGCTTATCAAAAAACTCTACCTGGATCCATTTATGGATTTATGCAATAGAGAAATCCTAAGTCATAGCATTTCTCCAAGACCATCAGGCCAAAATGTAATGCAAGCCTTAAATGAGGCAATAGAGATTACCTCAGATTGTAAATACAGGAGAACATTCCATTCTGATAGAGGTTGGGCATATCAGATGAAAGCATATAGTAGTGTACTTGAATCAAACAAAATATTTCAGAGTATGTCGCGTAAAGGAAACTGCATTGATAATTCTCCTATGGAAAACTTCTTTGGAATTATGAAACAGGAAATGTATTATGGTATGGTTTACTACAGTTATGAAGAACTTAAAAATTCGATAGAAAAATATATTAAGTATTACAACGAGAAAAGGATTAAAGAGAAGCTTGGATGGATGAGTCCTGTAGAGTACAGACTTAGCCTTTCGGCTGCATAAAAAAATAGCGTAGCAGTTCACAAAACTACTACGCTACAAAGTCTAACTTATTGGGGTCACATCACTTTGATTGCTGCTTTTTTAATGGAAATTTCATGGTCAATACTATATAATAGAAAAGAAGGAAACAAATGTTTAGAAAGGTGTGAGAGAGTGGATTACCTAAATGGATTGAATGATAGACAGAGGGAAGCTGTATTACATACAGATGGTCCCCTGCTTATTTTAGCAGGGGCAGGATCAGGTAAAACTAAAGTAGTTACTCATAAAATAGCATATTTAATAGAAGAAAAGGGGATTTTCCCGGGAAATATTTTGGCAATAACCTTCACTAATAAAGCTGCAAATGAGTTGAAGGAGAGAGTGGGGAGGCTTCTATCTGCCAGTGTAGATACTATGTGGATGGGGACATTCCACTCAATATGTGTTAGGATACTTCGACGGGATATTGATAAAATCGGCTATAACAGATCCTTTACAATATATGACAGAGATGATCAGATAACATTAATAAAAGAATGTATAAAGGAAAAAAATCTTGATAAGGACACATATAAAGAGTCTTCGGTTTTAGCCCAAATTAGTAAACTAAAAGATGCCATGACAGATCCAGATAAATTCATAAATCAAAATTATAAGGACTTTTATCTAAGAAATATCGGGGAATTATATTCTTTATATCAGGAAAAGCTTAAGCAATATAATGCATTAGACTTTGATGATTTGATAATAAAAACAGTACAACTTTTAAAGTCAAATTCTGATGTCTTAGATTATTATCAAAGAAAATTCAAATATGTATTTGTAGATGAATATCAGGATACAAATAAGGTTCAATACGAGCTTACCATATTATTATCAGGAAAACATAATAATATATGTGTTGTAGGGGATAGCGATCAATCTATCTATGGATGGAGGGGAGCTGACATCACTAATATCTTAAACTTTGAGAAGGATTTTCAAAATTCTACAACCATAATGTTAGAGCAGAACTATAGGTCCACACAAAATATACTTAATTTAGCAAATAAAGTAATAAAAAATAACTCTGAGAGAAAAGATAAGAATCTATGGACTGAAAATCATGGAGGAGAACCTATATATTATGAAGAATTGCCAGATTCAGAGGATGAAGCGTTATTTGTGGCTAGTAAAATTGAAGAATTAATCTTTCAAGGATATAGTCTATCTGATTTTGCTATCCTTTATAGAACAAATGCTCAATCACGTTCATTTGAGGACTCCTTCATTAGAAAAAATATTCCTTATAAAATAGTAGGAGGACTTAAATTCTATGATAGAAAAGAAATAAAGGATATAGTGGCTTATTTGAAGGTATTACAAAATCCTGTAGATAATATTTCACTTAAAAGAATAATTAATGTTCCTAAAAGGGGAATTGGTAATGCAACTATAGATAAGGTAGAAGAATTTGCATCAGAGACAAATGATTCTATATATGGGGCCTTATTATCTTTGGACAGTATAAGTGACCTAAATGGAAGAGCGAAGAATAGCTTGAAGCCATTTGTAGATATGATGAATAAACTTATGGCTATGAAGGAAGTAATGGGAGTAAAGGATTTTATAGAAGAAGTTATTAATACAACAGGATATATAAGGGAATTGGAAAGAGAGAATACAATAGAGGCTCAAACAAGAATAGAAAATATTAAAGAGTTTATATCTGTTGCAATAGATTTTGAAATGAGAACGGGAGAAAGTAATTTAGAAGAATTTCTAGCCAATGTAGCTTTACTATCAGATGTAGATAAGACCTCTGACACTACAAATGTAGTTACAATGATGACAGTACATAGTGCTAAGGGATTAGAGTTTCCAGCTGTGTTTCTAGTAGGCATGGAGGATGGATTATTTCCTATAACTAGAGCAGTAGATAATGAATCAGAATTAGAAGAAGAGAGAAGACTTTGTTATGTTGCTGTAACTAGAGCAGAAAAGCTATTATTTATAACTAATGCAAGAGTAAGGACAATTTATGGTAACGTAAATTATACTTTACCTTCTAGATTTATTGAGGAAATGGGAGATGCTATAGAGAAAAAAGAAAAGAAAAATATCAAAGAACAACTAGTATCTGTGAAGGATTTTACAACAAATAGAGAAAAAGCTGCTCCTAGACCATTTATAATACAAGCACAACCTAAGCCTCAAGGGGATAAAAATCTAGATGTAAGTGTAGGAGATAAAGTAAAACATAAGAAGTTTGGCATAGGAACCATAGTTCAAATAAAGGATAGAGATAATGATAAGGAATTAGTTATATCTTTTGATGGAGAAGGGCTAAAACGATTATTACTTTCTATTGCTCCTATAGAAATATTGAGGTGATATTATGGATAATGAGAAAAGAATAAATGAACTTATAGAGATAATTAGTGACTTAAATTATCATTACTATACCTTAGACGACCCTAAAGTATCTGATAAGGAATATGATTTGTTATACGATGAGTTAGTGAAATTAGAGGGAGAAACAGGAATTATACATCCTTACTCTCCCACCCAAAGAGTAGGTGGAGAATTAGTAGATAAATTTGAAAAACATATTCATTTAGGTAAGCTATGGAGTTTGGATAAGAGTCAAAATGAAGGAGAGTTAATTAGCTGGGATAATAGAGTTAGAAAAGGTATAAAAGAATATAATTTATCTAATGAAGACAAATTACCTAATCCTAAATATATAGTGGAATATAAATTTGATGGACTTACTATAAATCTTACCTATAAAGACGGTCTTTTAGTGCAAGGTGCCACAAGGGGAAATGGAATTATCGGAGAGGCAATTCTACCACAGCTTAAGACCATAAAATCAATTCCTTTAAAGATAGACTTTAAAGGAACCATGGAGATACAGGGGGAAGGCTTAATGCCACTATCTGTATTGGAAAAATATAATAAGGTAGCCTCTGAACCCTTAAAAAATGCCAGGAATGCAGCAGCAGGAGCTTTAAGAAATTTAGATTCTAAAATAACTGCTGAGAGAAATCTTACAGCTTACTTTTATAATGTAGGATACATAGAGGGGAAAACATTCCAAAAGCATACTGAAGTATTGGAATTTTTAAAAGAAAATAGATTACCCGTTTTTCCGTATGCAAAAGAATTTGAATCAATAGAAGATGTAATTAAAGAAATTGAAGTAATAAAAGAAGTGAGACATAAATTAGATCTTTTAACGGATGGATTAGTTATAAAAATAGATGATATGAGAACTAGAACGGTTCTTGGATATACCAATAAATTTCCTAGATGGGCAATAGCCTATAAGTTTGAGGCAGAAGAAACTACAACAAAACTATTAGAGGTAATATGGAATGTAGGAAGAACATCTAAGGTGACTCCCACTGCAATACTTGAACCGGTAGAAATAGGAGGAGTTACAGTTAGGAGAGCTACTTTAAATAACTATGATGATATTGAAAGAAAAGGAGTAAGAATAAATTCTAGAGTTCTTATTAGACGATCTAATGATGTTATCCCAGAGATATTGGGAACATTGAAAACGGATGATGAAACCTTGGAAATAGAAAAACCAACTCATTGTCCAGCCTGTGATTCTGAATTGATTCAGAATGGAGTTCATATATTTTGTCCCAATTCATTATCATGTAAGCCCCAATTAGTATCGAGATTAGTTCATTTTGCTAGTCGTGATGCTATGAATATAGAGGGATTTAGCGAAAAGACAGCGGAGAAGTTTTTGGAAGAGTTGAATATAATGGATTTACCTCAGATATATGAAGTGAAATATGAGGATTTAATCAAATTAGAAGGTTTTAAGGATAAAAAGACGAAGAATTTACTTGAAGCTATTGAGAAATCCAAACATATATCATTAGCATCATTTATATATGCTCTAGGAATAAATAATGTAGGTATAAAAACCGCTAATGATTTAGCAAATCATTTTAAATCTTTAGATAATCTAAAAAATGCAACCTTTGAAGAATTGTTGACAGTAGGAGAAGTTGGAGAGATTATAGCTGGTAGCATTTTAGAATTTTTCCATGATGAAAGAATATTAGAAAGTTTAGATAAATTATTATCTGAAGGAGTAAGGCCATACTTTGAAGAAATAGAAATACAGCGATCCATATTCACAGAGAAAACTGTAGTTATCACTGGTACAATAGAAGGAATCAGCAGAAATGAAATCAAGGATATGGTAGAGAAAATGGGTGGAAAGGTGACAGGCTCTGTTAGCAAGAAAACAGACTACGTTATAGTGGGAGAAGATCCGGGATCTAAATATACTAAGGCTTTGGAATTAGGTATTGAAATTATAGATCAGGAGAAGTTGAAGGAGTTATTATAATAGGTATGAGTCAGGGAACGTTTTCCCTGGCTCATTATAGTATTGTTTGATTTTTTATCATAAAAAGTGGTAAAATAAAAAGTAAAGTTTAATTAGGAGGGTAAGATGATGATTTCTAAGGAAGATGTAAAACATGTAGCTAGTTTAGCTAAATTAAAGTTTTCAGAAGAAGAAATAGATGAATTTACAGATAAGTTTTCTGAGGTATTGGCTTATGTAGAAAAGTTAAGTCAGATAGATACAGAAAATATAGAGCCCACATATCAAGTATATGATTATAATCAAAAGCTAAGAGAAGATTCAGTAAAAGAAGGATTGCAGAGAGAAGAAGTATTACAAAATGCTATAGAAGAACAATATGGATATTTTAAAATATTAAAAATAGTGGAATAAGAAGGGGTGAGATAATGGATATTACAAAATTGTCCGCATTTGAAATGAAGCAAATGATACATGAAAAGGAAGTATCAAGTAGGCAATTAATTGAATCACATTTTAATAAGATAGATGAGTTAGAAAAAAGCATTAATGCTTTTATAACTTTAAATAAAGAAGAAGCTTTAAAGGCTGCGGATAGGATAGATGAAAAAATAAAAAATGGAGAAAAGATAGGTCTATTAGCAGGAATCCCCATAGGTGTTAAGGATAATATTATGACTAAAAATCTTAGAACTACCTGTGGTTCTAGAATGCTAGAAAATTTTATTCCTCCATATGATGCAACAGTTGTAGAAAGAATTAAATCAGCAGATGGAATAATTATAGGGAAAACTAATATGGATGAGTTTGCCATGGGTTCATCTACGGAAACTTCTTATTTTGGAGTAACTAAAAATCCTATTGATTTAGAAAGAGTGCCGGGAGGATCTTCAGGTGGATCAGCAGCTGCTGTAAAGGCTGGAGAAGTAGCTTTGGCTTTAGGTACAGATACAGGTGGTTCAATTAGACAACCTGCATCCTATTGTGATGTTGTAGGTATCAAACCTACATACGGTATAGTTTCTAGATATGGAACTGTTTCTATGGCAAATACTTTAGATCAAGTAGGAGTATTTGGAAGAGATGTAAAAGATGCAGTACTTATGCTATCCTCTATAACAGGATATGACGAAAAAGATTCTACATCTTTTAAAAATCCAGAAGGAACTATAATATTTGGTAGTTTCCCAAAAGAAATAGATTATACTAATTACTTAAAGGGAATGAAGATAGCAATACCGAAGGAAATCTTTAAGGACGATATAGATAGCCGTATTAAGGAAGAAATTAATAAATCAATAAAAATATTTGAATCTTTAGGTGCTGAAATAGATGAAATATCCTTACCTCATTTAGACTATGCCCTTGCAGCTTATTATATTATATCAACATCTGAGCTTAGTTCAAATTTAGCAAGATTTGATGGTGTTAGATATGGATATAGGGCTAAGGAATATGAAACATTAGATGAACTATATATCAATTCAAGAACAGAGGCATTCGGTGAAGAAGTTAAGAGAAGAATAATGTTAGGAACTTATTCATTAACGAAAGGATATGCAGAGGATCATTATAAAAAAGCACTAAAGGTAAGAACTTTGATAAAAGAGGATTTTAGTAATGCCTTTAGCAAATATGATGTAATATTATCTCCAACATCCCCAGTGCTTCCATTCAAATTTGGAGAAAAGATAAAAGACCCACTATCTATGTATAAAGCAGATTTATTTACTGTTCCTGTTAATCTTGCAGGACTCTGCGCAATGAGTATACCATGTGGATATATAGATGGACTTCCTCTTGGTTTACAAATTATTGGAGATAAATATAAGGAAGCGAATATCATAAAGACGGGTCTAGGATTTGAAGGAGGACTAAAAAATGAGCTATAAAACTATAATTGGGCTAGAAATTCATGTTGAGTTAGATACTAAAACAAAGATGTTCTGTAGCTGTGTAAATGCTTTTGGTGGTGAAGCAAATACTCATTGCTGTCCTGTTTGTATCGGTTTACCAGGAGCACTACCTGTGATAAACAAAACGGCTGTAGAATATGCTATAAAAGCAGGAATTGCATTTAATTCAAAAATAACCACTAAAACAAGAATGGATAGAAAAAATTATTTTTATTCAGATTTAGTTAAGGGATATCAAATTTCCCAAGATGATTTGCCTTTATGCGATGGTGGTTATATAGAGATAGAATTAGAGAATGAAACTAAAAAAATTGGCTTACAAAGGATTCATATAGAAGAGGATACAGGAAAACAAATCCATACAGTAGAGGGAGATACTCTAATTGATTATAATAGATCAGGAGTACCACTAATAGAAATAGTGACAAAGCCTCATATGAATACTCCAGAGGAAGCCAGACTATTCCTTGAAAAACTTAGAGCAACATTAAAATATATTGAAGTATCTGATTGTAAGATGGAAGAAGGCTCCTTAAGATGTGATGTAAATATAAATGTGGTAGACAATGAAACAGGAGCTAAAACCAATATTACAGAAGTTAAGAATTTAAACTCCTTTAGAGGAGCAGTAAAGGCCATGGAATATGAAGAACAAAGACATATAGCTCTTTTAAAGGAAGGAAAGAATACAATAAGAGAAACAAGAAGATGGGATGATGCAAAAAATGAGACAATAACCATGAGGGGAAAAGGTGGAGTAGAAGATTATAGATTTGCACCTGACGGAGATATAGCTCCAATAGAAATTAGTCATGAATGGATAGAAGAAATAAAAAATAATCTTCCAGAATTACCTCATGATAAAAAGGAAAGATTTATAAAGGATTACGATCTTTCTGAATATGATGCAGGAGTCTTAACAGCATCTAAAGAATTAGCTTTCTTCTTTGAAGAAACTATTAAATATATTAATGATTCAAAATTGGTTAGCAATTGGATTATGGGAGATGTATTAAGAAGATTGAAAGATGAAGAAGTTGAAATTCAAGACACTACACTTACACCTAAATCATTTGCCCAATTAATAACCATTGTTAAAGATGGAAAAATCAATAATAATACTGGTAAAAAAGTATTAAAGGAAATCTTCGATACAGGTAAAGATCCTGAGATAATAGTAAAAGAACAGGGACTAATTCAAATTAGTGATGAAGGAGCACTAAAGGAAATAGTAGCAAAAGTGCTGGATGAAAATGAACAATCCATCATTGATTATAAAAATGGTAAGGATAGAGCTATTGGATTTTTAGTTGGTCAAATAATGAAGGCATCAAAAGGTAAGGCTAATCCTCAAATTGTAAACAAAATGGTTATAGATATGATAAATGAAAGATAGATGGGTTTTCCCATCTATTTTTATGCAATGAAGTACATTCTGATAATTTAAACTTGAAAAAATATTCAGAATAGAATACAATGATAATAATCACAATTTATGGCACATAAAATATTTTAAGGAGGGATATTATGGCTAAGAAAAAAATGAATCTTACATCACGGGTGCTCATCGGACTTTTACTTGGATTAATTACCGGAATTATAGTTTTCAAATTACCTAGCGGAGTGATTAAAGATACAATTTTAATCAATGGAATCTTTCAATTAATTGGCCAGGTATTTTTAAGAGGAATAATGATGCTTGTAGTTCCTTTAGTATTCGTGTCATTAGTAAATGGTGCTGCTAGCATGGGGGATGTAAAGAAACTGGGTAGAGTAGGGGTGAAAACTGTAGGTTTCTATTTAACTACTACCGCTATGGCTATTGTTATTGCATTAGTATTAGGATTTTTCCTAAAACCTGGAATAGGATTAGATATGTCTGCTATAGAAAGAGTAGAGCTTACAATAAACCCAAGAGTACCACTTATTCAGCTTCTATATGAAATGGTACCAAGAAATCCAGTTGCTGCCATGGCTGAGGGGAATATGCTTCAAATAATTGTGTTTGCCATATTAACAGGAGTAGGTTTATCATTGTTAGGTAAAAAAGTTGAGTTTCTGATAAAACTATTTACTAATTTAAATGACCTCATAATGAAGCTAGTAGAAATAGTAATGCTATTTGCGCCAATAGGTGTATTTGGACTTATAGCAAGAACCTTTGCTACAGTAGGATATTCTGGCCTATTACCTTTGATTAAATATATACTTACAGTATATGTTGGATTGCTGATTCATATGTTCTTTGTATATGGAGGTCTTTTAAAAGGATTTACAGATTTATCACCAAAGACATTTTATAAAAAATTTTTGCCAGCTATGTCAGTAGCCTTTTCAACAGCCAGTAGTAATGCTACAGTGCCAGTATCTTTAGAAATAGCAGAGAAGGAATTGGGTATTTCAAAGAATATTGCATCTTTTACTATCCCATTAGGGGCAACAATTAATATGGATGGTACAGCTATAATGCAGGGTATAGCAGTATTCTTTATAGCTCAAGTATATGGATATGAATTAACTATGGGGATGATATTGACAGTAATACTTACTGCTACATTAGCCTCTATAGGTACGGCTGGAGTGCCGGGGGCTGGGACCATAATGCTTTCTATGGTACTACAGTCCATAGGTTTGCCTATAGAAGGAATAGGGTTAATCATAGGTATAGATAGACTTGTAGATATGGGTAGAACAGTTACCAATATTACTGGTGATGCAGTTTGTACAGCAGTAATAGCAAAACAGGAAGGTGAACTTAATATGGAGGTTGCAAACTCATAATATAATTAAACAAGACCTTGAAAGAGGTCTTGTTTTTATAATGAATAGGAAATGTCTGCTTCAATATTTTATATCGAGAACTTGACCTCAATGAATCTGAAAAAAGTCACCTATTAGCACGTTAATAGAAGATTTTTTATAAAAAATAAAATTTCAAAGAAAAAAATATTTATTATTAATAACTTGAAGTGATATAATATTATAAAATATTATGTCAAAATCAGGAGGTGCACCTTGAAGGAAAAGATAGTAATTGCAATTGGTGGAAATGCAATAATATCCGAGGGACAAAAAGGAACGGTAGAAGAGCAATATGCCAATATAAGCAAAATGTGCCCATATATTGCAGATTTAATTGAAGATGGATATAGGATTATTCTAACTCATGGAAATGGACCACAAGTAGGAAATATACTCTTACAAAGTGAAGCGGCTAAAGATAGAATCCCAGTATTACCTATTGATGTATGCGTAGCTGAAACCCAAGGACAGCTAGGTTATATGATAAAACAATCTTTAGATAATTTATTAAGAGAAAGAGGCATCAAAAAAGATGTTGTTTCTGTATTATCACGGGTATTAGTTGATGAAAATGATCCAGCATTTAAGGAACCAACTAAGCCAATAGGGCCATTTTACAGTAAGGAAGAAGCAGATAAAATCGCTAAGACTAAAAATCATGCAATGGTAGAAGACAGTGGTAGGGGATATAGAAGAGTAGTACCATCTCCAAGACCTTTAGATATTATTGAGCAATCGGCAGTAAAGATATTAGCTGATAGTGGAACTATAGTAATTACTGTAGGTGGCGGTGGAATCCCAGTTGCTGAGAATAATGGAATGTTAAAGGGAATAGAGGCCGTTATAGATAAAGACTATGCATCATCCTTATTAGGAAATCAAATAGATGCAGATTTTCTTGTTATTCTAACGGGAGTTCCTCAGGTAGCAATAAATTTTGGGAAGCCAAATCAGAAATTTTTATCAAAGATGTCTTTAGAAGAAGCTAAAAAATACTATGAGGAGGGACAATTTCCAAAGGGAAGTATGGGACCAAAGATAGAAGCTGGAATAGAGTACTTAGATAGAGGTGGAAAAAAGGTAATAATCACTTCTTTAGATTATTTAAAAGATGCTATAGAAGGAAAGGCAGGAACTGTAATTATGAAATAAATAATTGAAATTTTAAAAGCACTATAAGTTATTGATGTGACCCCAATAAGTTAGACTTTGTAGCGTAGTAGTTTTGTGAACTGCTAC
>NZ_CABSQO010000064.1:0-13231 GCF_902479755.1 uncultured Tissierella sp.
GTGAGATAGAAAAGAGATACAGTTATTAAACTGTAACTATATTATACGAGGAGGACAATAATGGTAAGAAAAGCTTATAATGCAAATGGTATATCGGCATCAGGACCATATTCACATGCAGTTGATGCTGGAGAGCTAGTTTTTTTATCAGGACAAACTGTGATGAATGCAGATCCCATGCCAACTGATAAAGGAAATATAACTGAACAAACAAAAGAATGCTTTATCAATTTATTTAAAATATTAGAATCAGCTAATCTTACATCAGATGATGTAGTAAAAGTAAATGTATATCTAACAGATATGAAGAATTTCTCTGCAATGAATGAAGTATATAAAACCCAATTTTCGGAACCTTATCCTGCTAGAACGACTATAGCAGTTTTGGAACTGCCACTTGGTGCAGATGTTGAAATAGAATTAATTGCAAAAAAGCCACAAAATAAATAGTTAATAATAATCCTCCTTGATAAAGTTTAATGATTCTAGGAGGATTTATTCTATATAGAATTAATTACTCTTATAATGAAAAATAAATATCTAAATTGTTAAAAAAGATAATATTATTGTACATGAGATTTAAAGAATTTATTTATATATTAACTTGAATTAAGCATTCAGATAGCAAATCTATTTAAGAAAATATGTAAGATATATTCTATATTATTAATGAAGATTTAAATTTGTCAGTTTATACAATAAGATTCATTTAATGAGGTTATATGTCTTTTTATGTATAGAGTATGAATTTTGTATAAATACCATAGGAATGAGTAAAATAATAATGCTTAATTCTAAAATATATTGATAAAAATCTTAACTTGGTGGTGTTTTATATGGAAATTAAAGAAGGAGTAATGGTTCCATTAGGCTATGGTAAGTTTGCTCGTTCTGATAAAATCATTAGCCTTGAACCTATTGAGGATGATCGGGGACCGGGGAGAAGAACTGTTGTGTATGTTGAGGAAGTAAAATCTCCAATAATAGCATCCAAAACTGAAAATTCTATATTAGCAAGAATGGTGGAAATACCAAGAAATGAACTGGAGGCTTCTGCTGCCCTAGAGCTTTTATACGATATAGGAGATGATATTGGGCAGATTGGACCTATGCTTAGAAAAAGCATAAAGAAAGAAGCAAACTTTGACCTTGATAGAATTGAAAAGCGTATAAATGAGATCATCCAACATGAAATTGAATTTGATGGAATACACTAATGTAAATTTAATTTCATATATTAGTAATTAGGCACTAGGTTGCTAATCTAGTGCCTATGTTATTTTTTAGGCTTTCAATTTCATAGACCAATAGATTTAAGAATAACCCTACGTCAGTGACAATACCTATAGTTTGACTGCTTCCTCTATCGCATAGTTTTGTAACCACGGCAGAGTTAATATCTACACATATCATCTTGATCTTTGCAGGAAGCATATTTCCACTGGCAATCCCGTGAAGCATAGATCCAAGGACTAGAACTATATCTGAAGATTGTAAATATTTGTTATAGGCTTCTTGAGCTTCGATCATATCAGTAATTGTATCTGGTAATGGACCATCATCTCTTAAACTTCCCGCAAGGACAAATGGAGTATGATTTTTTATAGATTCATACATTATACCTGAGCGAAGTATCTTTGCTTCAACGGTTTCTTTTATGGAGCCATATTCCATAACCTGATTTATAGCCCTCATATGATTTCTATAGCCATTGTGGGTTACTTTACCTGATCTTGCACATACTCCCAAGGAAGTACCAAAGAGATTTTTTTCTATATCATGAACTGCAAGGGCATTTCCAGCTAATAAACTGGAAACATAATTTCCTTTAATAAGCTCTGAGAGATAGTAGTCTCCACCTGTATGGACTACAACAGGCCCAGCAACTACAGTTAACTTCTTGTCATTATAGAATAATTCATAGGCTAAATCTTTTATAATAATATTATTTCTTCTTTCGGAAGAGACAGAACTATTCATAAAGTTGAAAGAATCTTCTACCATTGCATTCTTATCTTTTAGAATTTTAACTCCCGAATCACTACATACTACCATATCACCTTTTCTTATATCTCTTAGTTTTTTACATGATGCACCTTGTTCATCTATGACTATAAGTGCATCCATTCTTTGCTTTTTTACCTCTATCCATTTATTATTATAAAATACCAGAGTTTTATAATTTGTAGTTGAATAAAAGTCATCAGGAACATGTTTATCCTGCTCTACTTTTTTTAACACTATATTTTTATTTATATTCTTATTTTTGAATTTATTTATCTCCATTTTAAATTCTCCTTTCACTAATTGATAATTTAAACGACTTTTTACAGTTTCGAAACTCAAATTCATTTACTCGTTACGCTCATTGTGTTAGGGTATAATCATGACCACCCGTAAAACGGGTGGTTTGCTCTAGCCCTATAAGGGCATGGTACTTGCTGTGTCTCAAGACACATTGAAAGGTCTGCCAACCGCTTTATTTTCTCAAGCAACCCCTAAAGGGGTTCTTCTTATATTTAGTTTTTTATTTTTTCCCCAGTAAAAGGGTCTACAAATTCTTTCATACTTAATTGGTCGTATGCTATATCTTCTTGTAATTGTTTCTTTATATATTCTTCTATTACTTTTTTATTTCTACCTACTGTACTCACATAATATCCTTTACACCAAAAATGCCTATTCCCATATTTATATTTTAAATTGGCATGTCTATCAAATATCATTAAGCTACTTTTTCCTTTCAAGTACCCCATGAAACTTGATACACTAAGTTTTGGTGGAATAGTTACTAGCATGTGTATATGATCTTTACATGCTTCTGCTTCT
Organism: uncultured Tissierella sp.; assembly: GCF_902479755.1. Taxonomy (NCBI): domain Bacteria; kingdom Bacillati; phylum Bacillota; class Tissierellia; order Tissierellales; family Tissierellaceae; genus Tissierella; species uncultured Tissierella sp. The sequence continues at coordinate 2,830 of NZ_CABSQO010000064.1, forward strand.
ATTATTTCTACTCCTTTATATTCACATAACTGTCTCAATATCTTTCCGATATCTGATTTTATCTTTCCATATATTATTTGTCTTCTATATTTTGGTGCGAAAACTATATGATATTTACAATCCCATTTCGTATGTGATAAACTATTATTATCCATTATGGATACCTCCTTCGATTAAGTTTGGTTGGTCAGACCTAACTTTATTATATCAAAGGAGGTTTCTTATTTTCTGTTCACCGCTGAAAGCTCTTTGGAACCACCCGCTTAGCGGGTGGTATTCATAAACAATAAAAAAACCTTCATCCCAATACTGGGACGAAGGTAATTCGCGGTACCACCCAAATTGATTAAGCAGTAAATAAAACTTAATCCTCTTGAAGCCTGTAACGTTGGCGAAACGGACAAATTTTTTCATTTGCAGCTTAGAGGGTGGGTTCAAAAGAAGTAATCTTAGAAAATCTTTCAGTCGATGGATCTTCCTTCCTTTTAGAATCTTTCTATTTACTAGTCCTCTTCAAGGCCAAATATTTATTTAGAAAATATTATATTCATTATAAAATTAATTGTCAAGTGTTTTTTAGAAAAAATTAATTATTTTTATAATTATATGATTAATTTTATATATTAAATTGAAAAATTTTAAAATGGGTATAAAATTAAAGATATAGCACTAAATATATTAAATTAATATATTCTTAGGAGGTAGTAAAAATGGGACTAATAAAAGCACTTAGTTCAGCCATAAGAGGCACTCTTGCTGATCAATGGTTGGAGATAATTGAACCAAACGATATGGGTGATAATACTGTATTTACATCTGGTATAACCGTCAGAAAAGATGATAGAAGAGGGGCAAATAAAAAGGGGACAGAAAATACAGTTTCAAATGGATCAATAATTCATGTATATCCAAATCAGTTTATGATACTTGTAGATGGGGGAAAGGTTATAGATTATACTGCTGAAGAAGGATATTATAAAGTAGATAATTCATCTTTACCATCTCTTTTTAATGGAAATTTTGAAGAAGCTCTAGATGAATCATTTCAACGTGTGAAATATGGTGGTGTAACACCTACTTCTCAAAAGGTATATTATATAAACCTACAAGAGATAAAGGGAATAAAATTTGGGACTCCAAATCCTTTAAACTACTTTGATAATTTTTATAATTCAGAGCTATTTTTAAGAACCTTTGGAACTTATTCTATAAAAATAACAGATCCACTACTATTTTTTGTGGAAGCAATACCAAGAAATAAGGACAAAGTAGATATTGAGGATATTAATGAGCAATACTTATCTGAGTTTTTAGAAGCTTTGCAATCGGCAATGAATCAAATGTCAGTTGATGGAATCCGTATATCTCATGTTCCTTCAAAGGGCAGGGAATTGAGTCAATATATGGCAAATATCCTAGATGAGGAATGGAAAAGAATGAGAGGAATGGAAATACAATCTGTAGGCATAGCTAATATTTCTTATGATGATGAGTCTAAAGAATTAATTAATATGAGAAATAAAGGAGCCATGTTAGGTGATCCATCAGTACGTGAGGGCTATGTACAGGGTTCTATTGCTAGAGGGTTAGAAGCTGCTGGATCAAATGAAGGAGGAGCTGCATCTGCTTTCATGGGTATGGGAGTAGGAATGCAGGGGGCAGGTAGTTTTATGGGAGCTGCATCAGCATCTAACCAAAATCAAATGGCTAAAGAACAAAATCAACAAAGTCAGGCTCAAGGTATACCTAATAAAGGATATTGGTTCTGTAGTAATTGTGGTACAAAAAATGGAGGTAATTTTTGTTCGGAATGTGGAACAAAAAGAGCGACTCCAGAACAATGTTCTAACTGTGGATATAAACCAAGTGGTGAGATTCCAAAGTTTTGTCCAGAATGTGGAACCAAATTTTAATATAATCTAAGTATTCTTTATTTAGGAAAGAGGTGGGCTATGACTATAAAGAGTTATAAATGTCCAAGTTGCGGTGCAGGAATACATTTTAAACCTGCACTGCAAAAATTCAAATGTGATTTTTGTTTAAGTGAATATACTGAAGAAGAAATAGATGATATATATACTGAAAAAGATGAAAAAGAAGAACTTTATCATAATAATATAGATTCTCGGCAGTTATCATCCTATGAATGCAATAGTTGTGGAGCGAAAATAGTCACTGATGATACTACTACGGCTACTTTTTGTTATTATTGTCATAATCCAGTTATAATATCAGATAGGTTAATAGGTAACTTTCAACCTAATAAGCTAATACCATTTTCCGTTGATAAGAACAAAGCAAAACAAAACTTTCTAGATTGGGCACAAAATAAGAGATTCGTTCCTAATGATTTCTATAGCAATTCACAATTAGAAAAGATAACTGGAATATATTTACCATATTGGTGGGCTGACTGTGAAGTTGATATAGATTATATAGGAGAGGCGAGAAATATTAGAGTATGGCGCAGTGGAGATAGAGAATTTACAGAAACTAAAAAATATCAAATCGTAAGAAAAGGTCAGATTAATATAGAAAACGTAGGGGAAGTAGCTTTTACTAAAATAGATGACACACTTTTAAATGGTATAGCACCGTATAATGAAAATGAGATCATAGACTTTTCTATGGCATATCTCTCAGGTTTTTTTGCTGAACAATATGATATGGAAAAAGAAGATATTATTCCTAAAGTGGAAGATAGAGTTGGTAAATACTCAAAATCTTTAATAGATGAAACTATATCTGGATTTAATTTAGTAAATGATATAAGAAATAATTCTAAGGTAAATTATAATAAATGGAGCTATACTCTTTTACCAACATGGATATTAACTTACCTTTATAAGGGAAAAACCTTTGTATATGCAGTAAATGGTCAAACGGGCAAATCTTTTGGAGAACTGCCTTTTAACAAACAGAAAGCATTTAATGTAGCTATGATAATATTTATAGTTACTTTTATCACTCTTTTAATAGGAGGGATGTTAATATGGTAAGTCTATCTAAAAGATTAATAATTCTAATATTATCTTTTATATTAATTATATTAATTGTACAACCAATTACTGTATCAGCTGAAAAATCCTTAGTATTTGATGATGCTATGTTATTTACTGAAGACGAAATAATCAAATTACAAACTGAGGTAAATAATTTATCCAATGATTATAATATGGATATAGTTATTGTAACTACTAGTGATACCGATGGTAAAACGTCAAGAGAATATGCAGACGATTTCTTTGACTATGGAGGTTTTGGGGTAGGAGATAACTATGATGGTATATTATTCTTAATAGATATGGATAATAGAGAAGCCTATATATCCACCTCCGGAATAGGAATTAGATATCTGACAGATGCAAGGATAGAAAGGATATTAGATATTGTATTTGATAGTGGCTTAGTTGAAGGTGATTACTATGGAGCTGCTATGGGATTTTTAAGGGGGACTAAAGATTATCTAGAGGCTGGAATTCCCTCAAATCAATATAATGAGCCTGAATATATAAAACCTAAAAACATCCTAACATTTACTGATGTAATAATTAGTATAATTGGTGGGATAGTAACTAGTAGTCTGTTTTATTTTACTACTAAATCAAGATATAAAACACCGAGGGTTGTAAATCCCTTTTCCTATAGAAATAATAGTTTGGTAAAATTAACTTCAAATGAAGATAAATTAGTAGATACTTTTGTGACTCATAGGATTATACCTAAGCCTACAAACAATTCTAATTCTTCCAGTGGTAAAAGTACAACTCATAATTCTTCTAGTGGAAGAAGCCATGGTGGAGGAGGAAGAAAGTTTTAGCAAGATGTGTATGGGATTCTGCCATTCTATATTTTATAGATTCAAAAAATTCAATAGTAATATAAGTATTTAAAATATCTAATAACTCTTAGTGAAAAATGAAAAAGCACAAATCTTAAAGGAGGATTTGTGTTTTTTTATCTATCTAATTCAAGTTTCTAATGATTTAAAATCAAACTTAAAATGGTTGGATAATATAAAATTAAAATTGAAACAACAGCAGAAATCCAAAAGATTATTTTAGTTGTTCTGTTAGAATTTCTTTTTTCAATTAAACTATAGGACCAATACATTAAAATAGCAGTGACTATAACGAAAATAGGCTTGTATTTTGTAAGGTTGGATAAATAAGCTGTACCTATTGTCCCTAGACCTAGGGACGCTAATATTAATCCACCGCCTCAGCAAAAAGCTGCACCAAAAGCTGTAAAAACTGATAATATGCTAAGGAATTTTTCTTTCATAAACAAACCTCCATGGGGTATACTTGTTATTTAATAATACCAAATAAAAAATAAAACATCAAGGTTGATAATTTTTAATCTTAGTGAATTTGATTAGCATATTAATTATAATAAGGAAATTTGAAGTTTTTGGATATAATATTCTATAGAATCGTTATTAGGAGGGAAAATTATGCGTGTTTTTTTAGCTATAGAGTTTACAGAAGAAGTAAAGGAATACTTATATAAAATACAGCAGATAGTTAAGAACCATAGTAGTGCAGGTAATTTTACTAGCAAAGAAAATTTTCATTTAACACTTCGATTTATTGGTGAAGTGAAGGAGCATGAGCTAAATAAATTAAAAGAGATTATTAATTATATATCATTAAATCGAGAAATTTTTCAAATAGTTTTTAAAGAACTTGGAGAATTCCCTAGGAAAAATAAAAAAATAATTTGGATAGGATTACAACAGAATAAGGAATTAGATTTATTATATTCTAATTTAGAAGATAGGTTAGAATTTTATGAATATCCAAAGGAAGAAAGAAGGTTTGTTCCACATATAACTTTAGGCAGAGAAATAATCCTTACAGAAGAATTTAATAATATAAAAAATTCGATTGAAATTGATAAAGTAAAAATGACTGTAAATAAGATTTCCATTATGGAGAGTACAAGAAAAAATGGTCAATTAACTTATATTCCAATTTATGTAAAACAATTTAAATCCAAGTGCTAGAAATCATAAGAAATACAAATACTTATGGTGGGAATAAGGTTGAAAATTTAGTCAATTGAAATTTTTTAAAAAATATTTTCAAAAAAGCCATTGACAGCATTACTTTATCGTGCTATATTAGTTTTTAAATACAAAAAAGATTGCAATCTGATATCAAATTTAATCATAAAACTAAGATGAAGAGTGAACTATTAAATAATCAAGTACAGAGAGCTGGAGTAGCTGAGAACCAGTGTTGATATAATAGGAAGCAATCACTTCTGAGTTATATGGCTGAACTAAGTAAGCCATATCGGTAGACTCCGTTAAAAGGTCAGGGTTTAAATTTGAACCTAGTGAGTTAATTATCGTGAGATAATTATAAAGTAGAGTGGTAACGCTTTAACAGCCTCTACATGTATTTAACATACATGTAGAGGCTTTTTTAGAACAATTTTTCATAAAAATAAGGCCTGTTTTTATGGTGATTAATATAAACCAAGAGGAAGATGTAATACTTAAAAATATTATTTCAAAAATTATAATTGGAGGGTGTTTTAAATGAATAAAAAATTATTAGGAGTATTATCACTAGTTCTTATATTAAGTCTTCTTGCAGGATGTACATCTAAACCAGCAAGTAATCAAGCTAATTCAGATACAATAAAAGTCGGAGTAAACTATGAGTTATCAGGTGATGTTGCCACTTATGGTCAAAATTTAAGTGATGGAGTATTGCTAGCTATCGAAGAAATAAATAAAAATGGTGGAGTTCTTGGAAAACAAATACAACCTATTAAAGTTGATAATAAATCAGAAGATACAGAATCAGCAAATGTTTCTACAAGATTAGTTACTAGAGATAAGGTAGTTGCATTACTTGGCCCAGCTACATCTGGAAATACAAAGGCTGCAATACCAGCAGCAACTCAAAATAAGATTCCTCTGATATCAGCTTCAGCAACGGCAGATGATGTTACAGTTGATAGCAATGGAAATGTTAGAGAATATGTATTTAAAACTTGTTTCAGCGATTCTTTCCAAGGGGTTATGATGGCAGAATTTGCTTTAAAGGATTTAGGATTTAAAAATGCAGCAATATTAGCTGACAGTACATCTGATTATGCTAAAGGACTTTCAAAGGCTTTTAAAGAAACTTTTACATCTCAAGGTGGTAAAGTGTTAACTGAAGAAGCTTATCAAGCTAAAGATACAGATTTTAAAGCAGTTTTGACAAATCTTAAGGGATTAAATCCAGAAGTATTATTTGTTCCTGGTTATTACGAAGAAGTTGGTTTAATAGTTAGACAAGCAAGGGAACTAGGATTAAATGTACCAATACTTGGTGCTGATGGATATGAATCACCAAAGCTTACTGAAATTGCAGGAAAAGATGTTTTAAATCAGGTTTATTATTCAAGTCATTATTCTCCAATGGATGAAGCAGAAGAAGTAGTAAAATTTAAAGAAAACTTCAAAGCAAAATATGGTAAAGAGGCTGATGCTTTCAATGCATTAGGATATGATTTAGGATATTTTCTTAAGGATGCTTTAGAGAGAGCAGGAGAAGTAAACTCAGAAAAATTAAAAGATGCTATTGCATCAACTAAGGATTTTAAAGGGGTAACGGGAACTGTCTCAATAGATGAAAAACATAACCCAGTAAAATCTGTGACAATAATAGAAATGAAAGATGGGGTTCCAACATTCTTGAAAAAATTGGATCCAAAATAATTAAAAGTGAACAATGTCTTTTAGATAATTAGCTCTTTTAAGACATTGTTCATATAGACTTATTATAGAAAGGAAGTTAAAAATGGAACAACTATTACAGCAATTAATAAATGGAATATCACTTGGAAGCATATATGCTCTAATAGCATTAGGTTATACCATGGTATATGGAATAATAAATTTAATTAATTTTGCCCATGGTGATATTTATATGATAGGAGCATATGTAGGATTTGCCTTAACAACCTTTCTAGGATTAGGTTTTTTTCCTTCATTGCTAATTTCAATGTTAGTTTGTAGTGTTCTTGGAATCATAATAGAAAAAATAGCATATAAGCCTATAAGAAATTCTACAAGGATTGCTGCTCTTATTACTGCTATATCTGTATCACTATTTTTAGAATATACCATGGTGTATTTTGTAAAACCAGATACAAGAACATTTCCAGAAGTGTTAAAAAGTAAAATACTGACTCTGTTTGACGGAAGAGTTATATTAGATACAAAAAATATTTATATTATTTTAATAACTATTGCATTGATGATTGGACTTCAATATATAGTTCATAGAACTAAAATAGGTAAGGCAATGAGAGCTGTTTCTCTAGATAAAGATGCTGCTGAACTTATGGGAGTAGATGTAAACAAAACCATATCAGCTACATTTGCTCTTGGGTCTGCATTAGCAGGGGCCGCTGGAGTTTTGGTTGGAGTCTATTATAATACTATAAATCCTCTAATGGGAACAGTGCCAGGATTAAAGGCATTTGTTGCGGCAGTATTAGGAGGAATAGGCATTATTCCTGGAGCAGTATTTGGAGGGTTCTTCCTTGGCATGACAGAAACTCTTGTCTCTGCTTATGGAGGGTCAGTATTCAAAGATGCTGTTGCCTTTTCAATACTTATTATAGTCTTATTATTTAAGCCTAATGGACTTCTAGGAAAGACTATAAAGGAAAAGGTATAGGGGGAAGACAAATGAAAAAAATAGACAAAAAAAAGACTATAGGTTTTAGCCTATTGATTATAATTTATTTTCTAGTGAAAATTTTGATGGATGCAGGTATTATAGACTCTTATTTCCAATTAAACATTTTTCTTGTTGGAATTAATATTATATTAGCTACTGGGTTAAATTTAATTACTGGATTTACAGGTCAATTCTCATTGGGTCATGCAGCTTTTATGTCAATAGGAGCATATACATCAGCAGTAATTACTGCTAAATTGGGACAGCCATTTATAGCAGCCATATTGGCATCAGGAGTTATAGCAGCTTTTGCTGGTGTTCTTATTGGAATTCCAACTTTAAGATTAAAAGGTGATTATCTAGCTATAGCTACTCTTGGATTTGGTGAAATTATAAGGATTTTAGCATTAAATATTGATTATATAGGTGGAGCTATTGGATTTAATGACATTCCTCAATATACAAATTGGACTTGGATTTTTATAATGACTGTGGCTACCGTATTTTTAATCAAACATTTTATCAATTCTTATCACGGTAGAGCATGTATAGCCATAAGAGAAGATGAAATAGCAGCAGAGGCTATGGGAATTAATACTACTTTCTATAAAGTTTTAGCCTTTGCTATTGGTGCTTTTTTTGCAGGTATTGCAGGATCACTATATGCTAATTACTTTTATTTTATAAAACCTGACTCTTTTGGTTTTATGAAATCAATTGATATACTAGTAATTGTTGTATTTGGTGGAATGGGTAGCATTACAGGATCAATTATTGGGGCCCTTCTATTATCAATAATTTCATTATTTCTTCAAGGGATACCTGAACTTAGAATGGTAATTTATTCACTGATTTTATTTGTGATAATGGTTTATAGACCGACAGGACTTTTAGGTAAAGAAGAATTTAAAATATTTAAGAAGGGAGGAAGAAAAGATGTCAGTGTTGAAAGTAAGTAATCTATCAAAGAGCTTTGGTGGTATCAAAGCAATTACAGATGTTAGTTTAGATATAAATAGGGGAGAAATTATTGGTCTAATTGGGCCAAATGGTGCTGGAAAAACAACATTTTTTAACTTATTGACTGGTATATATACTCCTACATCAGGAGAAATAATTTATAATTTGGAGAAAGAAGTAACGGCTAAAGACTTAAAACCCCATAAAATTACTCACTATGGAATTTCTAGAACTTTTCAGAATATACGACTTTTCAAAAATATGACAGTACTTGATAATGTACTCATTGGATTTCATAATGGTCTAAAATATGGTGTAGTTTCAGCTTTATTTAAACTGCCTTCATATTATAAATCTGAAAAAAATACTTATGATGAGGCAATGGAACTTCTTAGTAAATTTAATCTATTAGATAAGAAAGATGAGCTTGCAAAAAATCTTCCTTACGGTGATCAAAGAAGACTTGAAATTGCAAGGGCTTTAGCTGCAAAGCCAAAATTATTATTATTAGATGAGCCAGCTGCAGGAATGAATCCTAAAGAGACTAAGGAACTTAACTTTCTAATTAAATGGATAAGAGAGACTTTTGATCTTACAATAATCCTGATAGAGCATGATATGTCATTAGTTATGAATATTTGTGAAAGAATATTTGTATTTGACTACGGATATTTAGTTGCTAGTGGTGTACCCGAGGAGATACAAAAAAATGAAAGGGTAATCAAGGCCTATCTAGGTGAGGAGGCAGCACAATGTTAGAACTTTCAAATGTAAATGTATATTATGGAGGGATTCATGCACTTAAAGATGTAAGCATCAAGATAGAAGAAGGAGAAGTAGTTACTCTTATTGGTGCAAATGGAGCAGGAAAATCTACAGCTTTAAAGGCTATATCTGGAATGGAGAAACCTAAAAGTGGAGAAATAAAATTCAATGGAGAAAAAATCAATTTTTTAAATGCTACAGATACTGTTAAGTTAGGAATATCTCATGTTCCAGAAGGAAGAAGAATTTTTTCTAAGATGAGCGTAATGGAAAACTTGGAGATGGGAGCGTATACAAGAAACGATAGAGGAGAAATTAAGAAGGACTTTGAAAAGATATTTTCTTTATTTCCAAGACTTCTTGAAAGAAAAGAGCAAATGGCTGGAACATTATCAGGAGGAGAGCAACAGATGCTTGCAATAGGTCGTGCTCTAATGTCGAAGCCAAAACTTATCTTATTAGATGAACCTTCTATGGGGCTTGCTCCAATAATAGTAAAGGAAATATTCTCTATTATAAGAAATATAAATGAGGTAGGAACTACGGTTCTTCTAGTAGAACAAAACGCAAATATGGCTCTCAATGCAGCAGATAGAGCCTATATAATTCGAAATGGAGAAATAGAAATGGAAGGTAATGCAAAAAAAATGGTAGCAGACGAAAGGGTAAGAAAGGCTTACCTTGAGGGATAATATTATATATAGCCTATAGACTAATTATTTATTTTAAATTATGTCTATAGGTTTTTTTAAATCTATAGAAAAGTTCTTGCAATTATTCTTTTTAAATATTAACTTGGCCTTAATGTATTTCAAGGAAAGATACTTCTAATGCTTTGTGAGAACCTTTTTTATATAACTTCATATAATTTATCAATATAATTGAATACTTTATAGAATTATGCCAATAATATACGGATGTAATCATAATTGGCTCTGTAAACTAAATATGAAAAAATAGTACAATATCTTCATAGAATTGCTCTA
>NZ_CABSQO010000065.1:0-11944 GCF_902479755.1 uncultured Tissierella sp.
TAGAGCAATTCTATGAAGATATTGTACTATTTTTTCATATTTAGTTTACAGAGCCTAAAATATAGTATTAAGATTATATCATTTACAAATGCATAATATAATATTATTCTATAACTAACTTAATATTATTAAAATTGTAATAATTGGGTATCAATATTTAGATTATGAAATACATAAACCTAAAGGGAGAGAAATATATGAATTATAATAGACAGATAGAGGAAATATCTAACTATTTCAGAAATAGTGAAAAAGAAATTGAAGACTTTAAGATAGGAATTGAATTTGAACATTTTGTAGTATATAAGGATAGCTTAAAAACCGTCTCCTATTATGGTGAGAATGGAGTAGGAGAAACCCTAAGTGAATTAGAGAAAAATGGATGGGAAGGAAAATACGAAGGGGAATATATTCTTGAATTAAGCAAAGACAATAAGACAATAACTCTTGAACCAGGTAGTCAGTTAGAGTTAAGTATAAATGCTAAAAAAAACATAGAGGATATTGAAAAGGAATATTTGGAATTCTTGGAAGAGATAATCCCAGTGCTTGATAAAAAGAACCAAGGATTAATTACTACAGCATATCATCCAAATACTAAAATAGAAGAGATAAAACTTTTACCTAAGAAAAGATATGATCTTATGTTTAATTACTTTAAAACCAAGGGTAAGCATGCTCATAATATGATGAAGGGAACTGCGGCACTACAAGTATCATTAGATTATAAATCTGAAGAGGATTATAAAAGAAAGTTTAGAATAGCAAATGCTCTATCACCAGTATTATATGGATTATTTGATAATGGATTTTACTTTGAAGGAGAACGATGGAATAAATATAATTTAAGGACTCATATATGGAACAATTGCGATGATGATAGATCAGGTATAGTTGATAATGCATTAGAAGATGATTTTAGCTATAAAAGGTATGCTGAATATATACTCAATAGACCGCCGATCTTTATATTTAAAGGTAAGGATGTAATTCCAACAGGAGAAAAGAAAGTTAAAGATATATTTAATCCTGAAGATTATGATAGAGAAGAACTAGAACATTTATTAACAATGTTTTTCCCAGATGTAAGAACTAAGAAATATATTGAAATAAGAATGATGGATTCAGTTCCATACCCCTTGAACTTTGGCGCAGTAGCTTTACTAAAGGGAATATTCTATAATGAAGAGAATTTAGACAAAATATATCATTATATTAAAGATATAAGCTTAGAAGATATAAAGAAAGCCAAGGAAGATATTATAGAGAATGGATTGAATGGTAAGCTAAAGGATAGAACAGTTCTCGAAATAGGTAAATGGATAGTGCAATTAGCAAAGGAAGGACTAAATTCAGATGAAGTTAAATATATCCTGCCTCTTGAGAAAATTGTAAATGAAGGCAAAAACCCTTATGAAATCACTAGAGAAAAGGTTGAAATTGGAAAAAAGGAGTCTTTAAGTTGGTGTTTGTTAAATAATTTAGTTGAGGTGAAAAGATGAGCTGGAAGGAAATAAATAAAGAATATATAAATTTAATTAAATCTGATCCAGAAGGATATATTGCTGATTACAAAGTAGCTAAGGAAAAGGTTGCGAATTCTACTGCAATATATAAGGGGAAACCAGTACCTTTTCTTTATCATCCAATGTTTTATACAGAGGAAGACGTAGAGAACTTTAGAAAAATTGGTGACACTTTAATATCTATAACAAATAAAGTAACACAAAGATATTTAGATTCAAAAGAGTTTAGAAAAAAATTTGAATATAGTCCACTTTTAGAAGAATTAATTCTTGTAGATAGCGGCTATGATATTAATGTTCCTATAGGAAGGTTTGATCTTTTTTATAATAATAAGGATAATTTTAAGTTTTGTGAATTAAATACAGATGGTTCTTCAGCTATGAATGAAGACAATACCATAGGAAATATATTGCTTCAAACAAAAGGATTGCAGGATTTTTCACAGAAACATAGCTTGGCCTTATTTGAATTAATAAACAGATGGGTTGATGACAGCATTAGCATATTTAGAAAATGGAATAGTGAAATTGAAAAGCCAAATGTTGCAATCGTAGATTTCACTGAGTCTGGAACATCTAAAGAATTTGAAGTATTTAAAAATGCCTTTATTAAGAAAGGATATAATACTATAATAGCAGACCCTAGGGAGTTAAAATATAGAAATGGACATCTATACCTTGAAGATTTTAAGATAGATTTAGTATATAGGAGAATAGTTACCTTTGAATTAATAGAAAAGGCTCATGAGGTACCGGACTTTATAGAAGCATATAAAAACAAAGCATTTTGCTGTATAGGTTCTATTAAATCCCAAATAATTCATAACAAGATAATATTTAAGATATTGCATGATGAGGATACTTTAGAATTTTTATCAGAAGATGAAAGAAATTTTGTAAAAAGACATATACCAGTTACGGGATTATTTAAAGGAGAAAAAGAGGTATATAATAAAGTATTAAGTGATAAGGATAAATATATTATGAAACCCTTAGATTTAAATGCTTCAAGAGGAGTATATGCAGGAAGAGATTTATCTCAAGATGAGTGGGAGAAAAGATTAGATGAATCCTTTGATAAAGATTATCTTTATCAAGAATTCTTTGAACCCTTTACAAGGGAACATGTTATATTTGAAGATGATGAATTAAAAATAGAAGAATTTAGATCTATAGTCGGTCTCTTTATGTATAAAGAGAAATTTGCAGGAATTTATACTAGAATAGGGAAAAATAATATAATATCAGGTGTAACAGATTATTATACTTTACCGAATATTTTAGTAAAATAAATTAGAAAACGTTTGATATCACTTTAGGGTAGTAGTATAACCTAACTTTGCAGTTAATTAGATAGAAAAATAGCCTAGAAACCTTTGAATTATTGGATTTTAGGCTGTTAATTTTTTTAGATATCAAGACTTGAAATGTCCTGCTGTATTTATTAAAAGAAGTAACTGTAAAACTATGATGATGCGTTGAGCTATCTTAGAATATATCCTATACTTAAATTAGTATAATGAATAAATAGAGATTAAAAACAGATGAGGGGGATTTTAATGAGGAATAAAGGCATGATAAGATTCAATGTGTTAATTTTGACTGTTGTGTTGGGGTTAAGCATGTTAACGGGGTGTGTGTTTGAAGATAGGACTATGACAACTGCAATGGAAGCATCCTATTATGGTATAGTGGAAACCAATATGTCTATGGAAGAAAAGCTTGAGGATTTTGAGTATATGTATGAGCTTTTAAAGGATAATTATCCTTTTTTTAAAGTCAACAAAAGATTACATAATGTAGATTGGTTAGGGAATAAGAAACAATATACAAGAAAAATAAAAAGTACCCAAAATGATGCCGAATTTTTGGTATCTATAAACGATATATTAAATGATTTAAATAATCCTCACACTCATGTTTTTAATGGTGAGGTGTATAAGCGTTATTATAAACATTTTTATCCTTTCCAGCACGATGTTCTCAATTATGAGAGAGCAATGGCAAGATATGGTTTTGATGGAAATGTGGAAACTATACAGATTAATCCTGAGTATAATTTTTTAATTAGTAATGAGCCTGTTTTAAAGACAGATATTTTAATTGAAAATAAATTAGCATATTTAAAAATAGAATCTATGTCTGCTTATCATATAGAAGAGGATTATTCTAGAATACAGGATTTTCTTAAAGAGGTAGAAGACTATGAAAAGCTTATTATAGATATAAGAGGAAATCTTGGAGGTTTTGATAAGTATTGGCATAACCTAGTTGAATTTTTAATAGATGAAGCAAAAATAACTAAATATTATTCTTTTTTTAGGGGAGGTTATAGAGATAAATACAGGATGTATAAAGTATCATCAGTGAAGCCAGTTGATAATTTAGATGAAGAAATCTTAGCAAAATTTCCTCCAGAAGTAAAAACAGATTTTGACGAATATACCATAAATTATATTATGTTATATCCATTTGATGAGTTGGATTTCAAAGGTAAAGTATATTTGCTGGTAGATAGGAATGTTTTTTCATCCTCTGAAAAGTTTGCTTCTTTTGCTAAGGACACAGGTTTTGCCACTTTAGTTGGAGAAACCACAGGAGGTGATAGGGTTTTCCCAGAGATTCCATTTGCATATTTACCAAATAGCGGACTGGTGATTCGATTTAGTGCAGAACTAGGAATCAATTCTGATGGTACTATAAATATGGAAACAAGAACAGTACCGGATATTCAGGTTGATCCCACTCCTAATGAAGACTTTAAGCAAGATAAATGTATACAAGCAGTTATAGAAGATAAAAACTAAATAATTGTTAGAAATGATATTGATTTATATTATGAATTTTGCAGTAAAAAAGAATAAAAGCAGCATATAATCTTTTAAAATACAGGTTAGTAGAAAATTATAATTGAATGGTAAGCATATAATAGCACATGGATTCTGGTTAGGTTTCTAAATGAGCCAATAAAGTAGACTTATAAACATTTATAGGAAGAAAACTCTTTATCCGACCAAAAGATTCACAGGAGAGTTTGAGAGGAACTAAGGTATAGAATTAACTTACCAATATTTTAGTAAAATAAATTTAGAAAACATTTGACATCGCTTTAAAGTAATAGTATAATAATAAAAATATTAAAAAGCTTTGACTAAGAACTAGTAAGAGTAAAAAAATCCCTTAGAGAGAGTTACCGGTTGGTGAGAGGTGCAAGGGATGTTATTCCGAATACATCTTAAGAGCTACTTGCTGAAAGGTACTACACCTATTAGGTTCAGTCGGCAATCTGCACCCGTTATAGTGCTAGGGTATTCACATTTATGTCGGTACTTGATAAGATTGATATCGTGAGATATTGGTGAGCTAAGGTGGTAACACGGGAAATTACCCGTCCTTTGTGTATTTTTATACAGAGGATGGGTTTTTTTATTTCTAAGTTTATAACTAATAGGGAAGTTCTGCTTTTATCTTTTTTAGATTAAGAGCTTGACATCAATGAGTTTTAAACAGATTATTGAAATCTTTGATTTCATGCAAGTAGCTTATGCAGTGGCCAAGAAAAGCTGCTACTAATGTTTTCTTAGAAGCTTTATACCATAAAGGGGATGATTAAATTGGATTCTGACTATTATTATTTAATTAAAAAATACAAAACTCAAATACAAAATTTAATTAAAATGGAGGTTTAATAATTATGTCAAAAATTAGATTTTTTAATGGAGAACAAATTCCCCTTGAGATGCACAAAGTGCGTATAGTTCAAAAATTAGAGTTACTACCAGTTGAAAAGAGATTGGAATGTATCAAAACAGCTGGAAATAATACATTCCTTTTAAATAATAGAGATGTATTTATGGATATGCTAACAGATAGCGGAGTAAATGCTATGAGTGATAGACAACAGGCAGCTATGCTAGTTGCAGATGATAGTTACGCTGGCAGTGAAACCTTTGTAAGACTTGAAGAAAAAATACGAGAAATATTTGGGACAGAATTCTTCTTGCCAACTCACCAAGGAAGAGCCTGTGAAAATATCCTTGCACAATCCTTTGTTACAGCTGGTTCTATTATTCCAATGAACTATCATTTTACAACTACTAAGGCTCATATCATTCTTAATGGAGGAAGCGTTGAAGAGATTATTATAGATAAAGGCATAGAAGTAAACAATGATCATCCCTTCAAAGGTAATATGGATATAGATAAATTAAAGTCTATAATAGAGGAGAATGGTTCAGAAAAAATTGCATTTGTTCGCATGGAGGCTGGAACAAATTTGATAGGTGGTCAGCCATTTTCCCTTGGAAATTTAGAAGAAGTAAAGGAAGTATGTAATAAACATGGAATATTATTAGTATTAGATGCTAGTCTATTAGCAGATAATTTGCATTTTATTAAGGAAAGAGAAGAAAGATGTAAATTAATGGGCATTAGAGAGATTACTTTAGCGCTATCATCTTTATGTGATATAATTTATTTCTCAGCTCGTAAACTAGGATTCGCAAGAGGCGGAGGGATATGTACTAACAATAGAGAGCTATACATGAAAATGAGAGAGTTAATAACTCTATATGAAGGATTTCTAACATATGGAGGCATGTCTGTCAGGGAGATGGAAGCATTAACAGTAGGTCTTGATGAAACTATGGATGAAAACGTTATTAATCAAGGACCTGAATTCATTTCATTTATGACTGACGAACTAATTAAGAATGGTGTTCCAGTTGTTACACCATCAGGGGGCCTAGGCTGTCATATAGATGCAATGCAATTTGTATCTCATATACCTCAAGAGGAATACCCAGCAGGAGCATTAGGTGCTGCATTATATATAGCTAGTGGTATACGTGGTATGGAACGTGGAACTATGTCTGAACAAAGAGATGAAGATGGTAATGAGGTCTTCTCTAATATGGAGTTACTAAGACTTGCAATGCCTCGTAGAGTATTTACATTATCCCAAGTTAAATATGCCATAGATAGGATTACTTGGCTTCATAAGAATCGCCATTTAATAGGGGGGCTAAAGTTTGTTGAGGAACCAAAGAATCTTAGGTTCTTCTTTGGTAGATTAGAAGCCACATCAGATTGGCAAGAAAAATTAGTAGAAAAATTCAAACAGGACTTCTCAGATAGTTTGTAGAAGATTATATATTCTCCTATTATTATTTTGTGATTAAGACTATCATAAAACTAGATCTGATTTTATAATTGAGTCAAAAATAAACTAGCATATAAAAAGTGAACGAAGATATTTAGTATCTTCGTTTCTTTAATTTTTTGAAATTATTTATGAGAGTCTATTGACAAAGAATAAAAGAACCTATATACTTAGTTACATAACTAACTAACCAACAAACCCAAGGAGGTGGTAATTTGTTAGACTTAAGTACGGATAAATCAATTTATGTGCAGATAGCCGAGATAATTGAAAATGATATTTTACTAGGAAATTTAAAAGAGGAAGAACAAGCACCTTCTACAAATCAATTTGCAAAGATATATCAGATAAATCCAGCCACAGCTGGTAAAGGACTAAATATTCTGGTAGAAGAAGGTATTCTTTATAAGAAAAGAGGTATTGGTATGTTTGTAGCAGAGGGAGCGAGAAAAAAGATAATTAAAAAAAGACAATCTTCGTTTTTCAAAGAAATATTACCTGAGATAATGATAGAAGCTAATAGACTGGAAATAACCACAGAGGAAATTATAAAGTTTGTTGAAGAATTTAGAGGAGGGGAATAGAATGCTTGAAATAAAAAACTTAAACAAGTCATATGGAAAAAATAAAGTGTTAACAGATATTAACTTGAATATTGAAGAAAATAAAATCTATGGATTGCTGGGAAGAAATGGAGCAGGAAAAACTACATTACTAAATTTAATATCTAGTCAAATATTAAGAAGTGCTGGAGAAATCAAATTAGACAATGAGGATGTTTTTGAAAATTCAAAAGCAATGGAAGATATTTGTTTGGTAAAGGATTTCCCAAACTCTGTTAAAGAAAGAAAAGTAAAAGATATATTGACTCTAGCAAAAATTATATACAAAAACTGGGATGAAGAATATAAGGACTATTTAGTAAAGGAATTTAATCTGAATACTAAGAAAAAATTATTAAAGTTATCAACTGGGAATCAAACCATTGTAGGATTAGTCATAGGTCTTGCTTCGAGATCAAGACTTACTATGTTTGATGAACCTACTTTAGGACTTGATGCAGCAATGAGATATAAATTTTATAATTTACTTCTTGAAGACTATGAAAAAAACCCTAGAACAATAATAGTATCCACTCATCTAATAGATGAAGTAGCTAATCTATTTGAAGAAGTAATCATCATTAATGATGAGAGAATTACGCTAAAGGATGAAGTAAATGCACTTAAAGAAAGGTCGTATTTCTTATCTGGTCGTGAAGATTTAATTAATTCAATCATAAAGGATAAGAAAGTAATTCACAGAGAAGAGTTTGGCTCTACTAAAATAGTAGGTATATATGGTAATTTAACAGAAAAAGAAACCAAATATATAAAAGATAATAATATTGAAATAAGTAATATACCACTTCAAAAGCTATTTATATATCTTACTGAAAATATTATGAAGGGAGAGTATTCTAATGGGCGCAACTAAAAGGATTTTTAAATTTCAAAATCATGGATTAAAAAAATCAATACTAGGATTTTGGAGTGTCATATTAGTAATTAATATATTAACCTATATATTAATGGTAAATTTTAATTCGAAGATAAAAATAGGGTTATTTAGCAGCAAGGATGATATATTTTCCATTGTTGGAGGAAATATAATGCCTATATTCATATTCTTCATTGTTTATGGTATCGTTATGTATCATGAAGATTTTGCATTAGCTCTTAGCTTTGGAGTCACAAGAAAAGATTTTTATAAATCCGTTATAGTCAATAATATTATAGTAACATTAAGTTTTGCAGCTATTCAAGTTATCCTACAAATTATTGATAAATATTTTATTGCATCTTTAGGATATAAGCCAATGGTGGAATTTGGTATATTTAACACATCAACTGATAATATATTATTTATAGTTTTAACTTTATCTTTGCTCTTTTTAACATTTGTCTCAGTGACTAATTTGATAGGGGTCTTGCAATATAGATTTGGATATAAATTTTGGATAGGATTTGGTATAACAGTCATTATTCTTCAAATATTGGGTAATTTCTCTGCAAAAAAAATATTAGGGTTTTCGGATATGTACCAATGGCTATGGTCGAGATTTAATAGCTCCACTACAATTTTTTTAACATTTTTCATAGCTATAGTCTGCTATACTCTAGGATATTTTCTAATAAGAAAAGCTAATATTAGAAAATAGGTAAGAAGATGTGCAATTTGCAAAACAAAGCTAAGGAAATAGTCCTTTAGCTTTGTTTTGTTATTTGTTTTTATAAAATCCCCCTATTATTCTATAAAGCTATTTGGTATATTAAATATGAGGTGACGAAAATGAAAGTAATGATAGTAGGTGCTGGTAAGTTAGGATACAAGCTGGCAGAATCTATGGTATTAGAAGATATAGATGTAACGGTAGTAGACAATAACCCAAAAGTAATAGACTTTGTAAACGAACACTTAGATGTCTTAACTGTTTTAGGAAATGGAATAGATATAAATATACTTAGAGAATTAAGTATAAATCAATATAATTTATTAGTTGCATCGACTGATAGTGATGAAACAAATACTCTTATATGCTCCTTAGCAAAAAAACTAGGGTGTGAAAAGACTATAGCTCGTATTAGAAATCCTGAGTATATGCAGCAGCTAGATTTTATAAAAGCTGAAATGGGAATCGATCATATAGTAAATCCTGATTTATCAACAGCTCAAGCAATTGAAAAATATTTATTAAAGAATTATAATTTTTATTCAGGGGATTTTGCTAGTGGAAAGGTCCAAATGATTGATTTTAATATTGAGCATATGAAAGAATTTGTAGGTAAGAAAATAATGGAATTAGAAGATTTCGATAGATTATTGATTACAGCCATATCTAGAGATGGAGATATAATAATTCCAGATGGTTCTACAGAATTACTAGCAAATGATACAATTCATGTCATAGGTAGAAATGATGACATAAATAATCTAAACAACAAGTTTACTCAGGACATAACTAAAAAGGAAATAGAGAGAGTAATGATTCTTGGAGGTAGTAATATTGGATTATATCTTGCTCAAAAGCTATCAAAGGTAAATATATCAGTTACATTGGTAGAAAAGGATAAGGAAAGATGTCAAGAATTATCGGAGATACTTAATGATGTACTCATTATACATGGAGATGGTACAGATATACATCTATTAGAGGAAGAACGATTGAATTCAATGGGTGCTTTTGTAGGAGTAACAGGATATGATGAAGAAAATTTACTCATGGCTCTTATGGCTAAACAATCTGGAGTTCCAAAGACAATCTCAAAGATTAGTAGACAGAACTATACAAAGATAATTGATAGATTAGGAATAGATGCTGCTCTAAATCCTACTGTTATTGCAGCAAGTAATATACTAAAATATATCCGTGGTGGAAAGATAGTATCAGTTTCTCTATTGATAGGTGGAGACGGAGAAGTTACAGAAATAATCGTAGGGAAGGATTTACCTATAGTTGGAAAGACCTTAGAGGCATTAAAATTACCTAAAGGAATAATAATTGGTGCCATAGTTCATAATGGAAAAGTTATAATACCTAATGGTAAATCTATAATACATGCCAATGATAGAATAGTTGTATTTTGTCTAACGGAGGATTTGCCTACCCTAAAGATGTTCTTCAAATCAAATAAGGGAGGGGTACTAAGTGAATTATGGAATCGTGCTAAAGGTATTAGGTAGTATATTAATTCTGGAGTCTATACTCATGACACCATCTTTACTTATATCTCTGTATACAAATCAAGCGGATAAGCTAGCTTTTTTAATAACTATTCTAATAACTGGAGCAATTGGCTTTGGTCTAACTAGAAATAGAAGCCGTGATAGACATATAAATGCGAAGGAAGGTTTAGCAATTGTATCATTAGGGTGGGTGTCAATATCTTTACTAGGAGCCTTACCATTATATATATCAGGTAGTACTCCCACCTATATTGATGCATTTTTTGAGATAGTATCTGGATTTACAACTACTGGTGCAACAGTAATAGCCAATGTTGAGGTGCTGCCAATGGGAATATTATTTTGGCGTTCCTTTACACATTGGATAGGTGGTATGGGAATATTAGTTTTCACCTTATCATTACTACCAGCCCTTGGAATAGGAGCATTTCAAATATTCAAGGCAGAAAGTCCAGGACCTATTGCAGGGAAAATAGCACCTAGGATAAAGGATACGGCTAAAATATTATATATAACATATTTTACTATTACTATAATTCAAGTTATATTATTGAAATTTGGAGGAATGTCTTTATTTGATTCTCTAGTTTATACCTTTGGGACAGTTGGTACAGGTGGATTTGCCACTAAAAATGCCAGTGTAGGCGCCTATAATAGCACTTATATTCACCTTGTAATAGGAAGTTTTATGGTATTATCAGGTGTAAATTTTTCTCTATATTATTCTTTGTTTAAGGGTAAAGTAAAAGATGTATTTAGAGATGAAGAACTAAGACTTTATTTTGCAATTGTTTTTATATCAGTAACAGTAATAGCAATTAATTTGTTTAAAACTACGTATTCTAGCATAGGATTAGCATTTAGAGATTCATTTTTTCAGGTAGGCTCTATAATGACAACAACCGGATATTCTACTGCTAACTTTGATATGTGGCCAACCTTTAGTAAGGCGATTTTATTGCTTCTCATGTTTATAGGTGCAAGTGCAGGATCTACAGCTGGAGGTATGAAGGTTATTAGAATATTAGTTATACTCAAATTAATTAAAAGGGAAATATTGAAAATCTTTCATCCTAGAGCGGTTAAGCCAGTTAAACTTAATGATAAAATTTTACCCAATGAGACCATAGCAGGCATCAATAGTTTCACTGGATTGTATATGATAATATTTGTCCTGTCTACTATATTAGTGTCATTAGAAGGTGTAGACTTAGAATCTGCGGCTAGTTCAGTAGCTGCAACTTTAGGCAATATTGGTCCAGGATTGGGAGTTGTAGGGCCTACTAGCACATTTAACGGATATAGTCAAATAAGCAAAGCATTTTTCTCACTGCTAATGCTCCTAGGTAGACTTGAACTATTTACCTTAATAGCATTATTTGCCCCAAAGAATTGGAGAAGAGAAATATAAAAGTTTGATCAATTCAATTATAGACAAAATATTATAAGGATTAAGAGAAAATAATTTGATATTTAGGCTCTGTAAACTAAATATGAAAAAATAGTACAATATCTTCATAGAATTGCTCTA
>NZ_CABSQO010000066.1:0-11518 GCF_902479755.1 uncultured Tissierella sp.
AATAAGAAAGGGAGTTGGTACTAATGATAATAAGGAACTGTGCTGGTGGAGTTGTATTTAAAGACAGCAAAGTGTTTATATTAAAAAATGACAAAGATGAATGGGTATTGCCAAAAGGAAAAATTAGAGGTGAGCAATTACCTCCAGAAACAGCTATAAATAGAGTTGAATATGAGACAGGTGTAAATAAGCCTAAGATTGTTTCCTCTGCTGGAGAAACTGCTTATGAGTTTTATTCATTTACAAGACATCAAGCAGTTTGTAATAAAATTATATGGTATATAATGGAGTCAAAGAATGAAGAGCACTCCATAAATTTAGAGGAAGGTTTTAAAGAGGGAGGATTCTATCCGATAGAAAAGGCTATTGATATGATCACTTATAGTCAAGATAAATCTTTAGTTAGTTTAGCCTATAAAAGATATTTAGAATTCAAGGATTACGAACAAAAACTAAACTATGCTTAAAGAATAGGAGATTATATCTCCTTATTTTTTTAGTGAGAGGAAGATTTTATGGATAAGATTTATAGAACTATATATACTTATGGAGAAGAAGAAACAATCATCAACAAATCTAGATTTATTGGTTATGCTATGCCCATAGAAACTGAAGAAGAAGCCCTAGGATTTATAGAAAAGATAAAAACAAAACATAGAGATGCTACTCATAATGTATACGCTTATGTTCTTGGTAAAGACAGCAATACCCAGAGGTTTAGTGATGATGGGGAACCTTCTGGTACTGCAGGAATACCTGTCTTAGAAGTTATAAAGAAGGAGAATCTAAGAAATGTAGTAGTTGTTGTAACTAGGTATTTTGGAGGAATTAAATTAGGTACAGGTGGACTTATTCGAGCTTATACAAGAGGTGCGAAGATTGGTCTAGACGCAGGAACGATAGTAGATATGGTTCTTCATAGTAGAATAAAAATTAGAATTGACTATACTTTATATGGAAGAATAGAAAATTATCTTATGAATGAAGGATATATAGTAGATGAGTCAGTATTTGATGATGCAGTTAATATCTTTGTTTACATAGAAGATGCGAAGATTGGAAGTTTTCAGAAGACAATGACAGATATAGCAAATGGAAATATCATATTAGAAACTCTAGATGAAGAATATATACCTATAAAAGACGGAAAAAGATTTATTTAAATTAGGTTAATAAAGAGTAATCAGGGTATAATCTTATATGGGATGGTGATAAGATGAATAATATGTCTCAAATAAAAGAAGAAATGCTTAGTAAAAAAGTATGGGTAGTAGCAGGTGTAACGGCAAATAAGGATAAATATGGCTATAAAATATGGAAAAAATTAAAGGAACATAAATATGAAACCTATGGAGTAAATCCAAATTATGAAGAGATTGAAGGAGATACAATCTATCATTCAGTTAAGGAGCTGCCAAAGAAAATTGATGTTCTTGACATGGTTGTACCACCAAAGATAGCTATACAAACATTAGATGAAGCAAAGGCTGCAGGAATTGAATATATATGGTTTCAGCCAGGCACATATAACGACGAGGTCTTAAATAAAGCAAGAGAGTTAGAACTGAAAATATTGTATGATGATTGTGTTTATGCTACTTTAAGAAGAGAAGAATAGGTCTAGAATCTTGACCTATTCTTTCTTTTTAATTAACTCATAAGTACCTACTATTAGTAAAAAAACTCCAAAAAACTTTTTTAATTTTGACGGTTCAATCTTCATAGCCAAAATTGAGCCTATAATAGCTCCGGCTATACCTCCTAGGATAATCAATTTAGCGAATGAGAAATCGATATTTCCTTTTTTATAGTGAGTGATTAAGGCGATAATAGCTACAGGGAGAAATACTATTAAATTAACTCCTTGAGCATATTGCTGCCTCATGTTGTTGAATATAACCAAAGAAGGTATAAGGATTGTGCCTCCACCTATACCCATTCCACTAATTATACCTGATAAAAAGCCAATTAAAGTTAAAATCATTTCCAAATCATCCTTATGGCAGTATAAATAATTACGCTACCGAATATTTTTCTTAATATATTGATAGGAATTTTATTTAAAGTTTTTGCACCAATATAAGATCCTACCATGCCACCAATTGTTACAGGGATAACTACTTTAAATGGAATAGAGCTATTTGCAAAATATATTATAGTGGATATAATTGATAATGGTAGAATTATAGATATTGCTGTGGCATGTGCCTTATAATCATCTATTCCAAGTAAAAATACTAATGCAGGTACTACAATGGTTCCACCTCCAGAACCAAATAAGCCATTGATTAGTCCAGTCACTAAACCTATAGATATTAATTTCATCTTATTTTTATCCATAAACTACTCCTTTATGTTATAATCATTATGATTAATCTCACCAATTATAGAGAAGATATACATATGATGAAATTTTACTAATTATTTGGAGGGGAAAAAATGGAAAATATAAATTTAACTGTAGATAAGTTAGTAGAGTGGTTGAAAGAAAAGGTAAAGGAAGCAAAGGCAGAGGGATTAGTTTTTGGATTAAGTGGAGGGATAGATTCAGCTGTTATAGCTGGAATAGCTAAAAAGGCATTTCCTGATAATTCATTAGGAATTATCATGCCTTGTCATAGTGATCCTATAGATGAAGAACATGGTGTGCTGGTAGCTGAAAAACTAAACTTAAAGACTGCAAGGGTTGATTTATCTAATTCTTTTGATGTATTACTTAATTCTATGACAGTAGAAAATAAGAATAAGATGGCTATATCTAATTTAAAACCAAGACTTAGAATGACGACCTTATATTACTTTGCCCAAAATAATAATTATTTAGTAGTAGGTTCAAGTAACAAATCTGAATTTACTGTAGGATACTTTACTAAACACGGAGATAGTGGAGTTGACTTATTACCTTTAGCTTCCTTTGTAAAATCTGAAATCAGAGAATTAGCTAAAGTTTTAGGTATACCTGATATTATAATAGAGAAGCCGCCAACTGCGGGATTATGGGCTAATCAAACTGATGAAAGTGAAATGGGATTTTCGTATAATATACTAGACAATTATATTAAAACTGGTGAAGGACCAAAGGAAATAGTAGAGAAAATTAAAAGAATGAATACTATTAGTGAACACAAAAGAGTTTATCCACCAATATTTAGAAAGTAGCAGAAGGTAAACCTGCATATTCACTACAGCAGGGCTAGTTTGGCTGCCTATACCTTGTAAATGATAAAAAATTAATAAATATAATGCAATAAGCATAATATTATGCTAGAATAGATAGGGCAATACTATAAAGGGAGTGAAATTTTATGGCAGGACATTCTAAATGGAATAACATTAAGAATAAAAAAGGTAAAGAAGATGCCAAAAGAGCAAAAATCTTTACAAAATTAGGTAGATATATTATGGTGGCAGCAAAAGAAGGTGGATCGGATCCAGATTATAACCCAGCATTAAAAGCGGCCATAGATAAAGCGAAGGCAGAAAATATGCCAAATGACAATATAGAAAGAGCAATTAAAAAAGGTTCAGGAGAGTTAGGAGCAGATAATTTTGAAGAAATTATCTATGAAGGCTATGGTCCAGGCGGGATAGCAGTATTTGCGGAGTGCCTAACAGATAATAGAAATAGAACAGCACCAGATGTAAGGCATGCCTTTGACAAAGGTGGCGGAAATATGGGGCAATCAGGTTGCGTTACTTTTATGTTTGATAAAAAAGGTATGTTAGCGATAGAAAGAACCGATTCTATAGATGAAGACGAATTAACTATGCTTGCAATCGACTTAGGTGCTGAAGATTTTATATCAGAAGACGAAGGATTTGAAGTTATCACTAGTCCAGAAGATTTTAATACGGTAAAAGATGGACTAAAAGAGGCAGGATACGAATTTGCTGTAGCTGAACTTACTTATATACCACAAAATACAGTAGCTTTAACTAATCCAGATGATATCAAGAATATGCAAAAACTAATAGATATGCTTGAAGATAACGACGATGTTCAAGAAGTATACCATAACTGGGAGATGCCAGAGGAAGAGTAATCTTAATGGTTGTAGGGCTTGAACTTATGAAAAGTCAGTAGAAAACCCTTTGGGTTGTGATATACGACTTAAAAAGCCATAATTGAATTACCGACATTCCAAATGCCCTTTTTATATGGATAACAACATATGAGGAGGGTATTTTTATATTGTTAGAAGATGTATTAAAAGAGTTTATTTATGATTGTAAAATGAGAGGGTTATCTCCTAGAACCATCAAGGGTTATAGAAATAGTAACTTAAGGCTATTTAAGTTTCTTAAAGACGGATTTAGCATTACATAGTTAGAAAAGTTGACTAGAAAACATATTTAACTATATTCATATAATTAAAGATAATCTGTGTTGCCTAGCTTCTATAGATACTTTATATTCAAAAATATGGATACCAAATCGGCTATAAAGGCCTTAGAAAATGCTTTTATAGTTCAGGATCTTAATCTTTAATTTTCATAACTTCCAAACAAGTTTCTGGGATTTCGAGTCTCTCTAAGCGTCTCAAGGTAACATAGCCATCTATAGATAGTATTTATGGTTATAATTATGCCTTTATGCTATAATAATGTATCAAATGAAGAATTATTGCTGGAAAGGTGGAGTTAATGATGGTATTAAAGAAAATATCAGATAGAATTTACTATTTACCTTCTGAACAGGAAACTGACAGACCCGTACTTGGATATGTAAAAGGAGATAAATATTCCTTAGTAGTAGATGCAGGCAATTCAGAGAAGCATGTTAAGAAATTTTATTGTGCAATTGAAGAAGCAGGATTAAAGCTACCAGACTACACTGTAATTACACATTGGCACTGGGATCATACTTTTGGAATGCATGTAGTAACAGGAAAAACAATAGCTGGTTCTTTGACAAACTTAAAACTGGGCGAAGTAGAAAAATGGAAATGGGCAGATGAAGATATGTCAAGGCGTCTGCAAAGTGGTGATGATATTGAAACGTGTGATCGCTGCATTAGATTGGAATATTATGATAGAAATGAAATAAAAGTAGTTAAGGCAGATATAGAATTCCATGGTCAGATTATTCTGGATTTAGGTGGTGTCCATTGTGAATTGAGGGAAATTGAAGCAACCCATTCCAGTGATTCTGTTTTAGCATATGTACCTGAGGAAAGAACAGTTTTTATTGGAGATGCTGATTGTGCGGATTACTACAATAATAATGGAAAATATGATAAGAAAAAACTTGTTAAATTGATTGCTTTATTAGAAGAAATTGATTTTGATACCTATGTTTTAGGACATGATGAACCACAGAATAAAGATGAGGTAATTGCATATTTAAGAGAAGAATTATCTAAATTGGGATAGCTTTATATTATAAGCATTTTATCTAATAATGACATATATTTTATTCTCTGAAGCTATGTGAAGTGTAAGGATATGATAAATAAGAAATAGATATTGATTGAGTTTTAATTTCCCTCAGATTTAAATTTGAGGGATCTTTTATGCAATTTAACCTATTCATAATTGTTTTAAATATTCGATAATATTAGTTAACATCTACGAGCAGACCTAATATAACAGAGTTAATAATGAATAAAAATAAAAGCAGAGTATAGATTTTATTTAATGATAAAATCTGTTATAATCTCTATTAACAATATTACATAAGGAATATTATACATGGAAAATACTAGAGGAAAATAAATGCAATGAAGAGAATTTCTTTGAATTTTCTGTAAAATAGAAGGGGGCTTTAATGAAACACAGAATATAATTTAGAGAGGGATAATAAAGAGAGGTGGAATCATGGGAATTATCATAGTTGCCTTAATAATAATTAATATTTTTACTGTATACAAATTTATATTTAAGTTTATTTTTACTGATCTTGATGATTTTAATGAATCTTTAAGGTATTCATTTACGCCAGATATTATATCATTATTTAGGAGAGAATATTGGAAAGATCAATTTGGAGAATTTAAATTAGGCTTTTTTATTGCTATTTGTATTATAGTAACAATAGTAGAATATGGGATAGTTAATGTTATTATACAACAGATACTAAGATTAATATAAGATGTAAAATGGCTAGCCATTTTACATCTTATATTTTTACCTTAATAAATATTTTGAAGTTTTAAAACATTTCTTATCTCCATGTGAACGAGATAGTAAATTAAACTTCTTTTATTTCTACTTTTTAATTTTTAAATTTTTCATTTGAGAAAATATCGTTATAAAATATAATCATCGCTCCAGCAGTAGTTCTTTCTGCTAATGGAAGACCACATCTACTAATTCGATAGAAGCGACTTTCATCATCGGGAATTTTTTTAAATCTTCTATAGATTTTAAGAGCTACTCTTGAATTAAATCTTATGTAATCTTCAATAGAATCTAGAAGATATGTTCCCTTATCAACTTGAAATTCTTTAATATATTCATAGGTATGTTTAACATATGATTCATACTGATGGTGATCATCTAATAAACGAATATTAGCGTGCTGAGGGATGGTCATATCTTGAATAATATGCAAAGTAGCCCCTAGATAAAATAATGATTTATTAAATTCTCCCTTAGCCCATAAAGATAGGGCTTCTTGATAATAGTCTATACCTAAGTCCATGGCGGACCTTCTTCCATATAATCCTCTTTTTTTATAAGGATTGTAGAAATGGTTAGAGCTTTTGAAATCTTGATCTGCCCATACAGCACCTTGATTCATGTCCAGAACAAAGCTGCTAAAGAAATTATACTCTGCTAAGTATTTGTCATTTTTGAGAATATTTAAAGCATGGATATTAATAAACTTATGAACTTTACAATGAGTTTTCATAATTGATTTTTTTATGGGATTCGCAATACCAAAAACTGTTTTCAAAATATAATCATATGTTGTTTCTATGAAATCTATTTTAATCACCTACCATGTATAATTTACTAATTTCACTATAATCTTCAATGGTATCGATATCCATTAATATTCCAAGATCATTAACATTAAGAAAAGCGGTTTTATTAATAGAAATGAAGTCTCGTAAAGTCTTATAAGAATTATTACTAAGCAGTTTATTGACTAAATAAGATTTCATTAGTAATGGATGACCTCTTTTTCCATTATAGACTGGAATGACTATATCCTCATCTATATTTAGCATATCCTTATATGTTTTTTTATTAATAATAGGATAATCACCAGGAGTTAGAAAAAACTTTTCTCCTTTGATATTATATATTCCTTTTTTTACTGAACTAAACATTCCATCTAGATAATCTGGATTATATATTAGCTCAACCTTGGGATATTTGGATAATATTTTTTTTATATCTTCTACTTTATGGCCACCTATAACTATGATCCTTGAACATACATCATACATTCCAAGAATGCATTGTTCTATTACAGTTTTCCCATCAATATCCAATAGTAATTTATTTATACCAACCCTTGATGATAATCCAGCTGCTAGTACTATTCCTTCAACATTCATATTTATCTCCTTTATTACTAAACTCTGCCAGTTAGTATAGATTTTATAGCATCTTCAATTTCTGCATATCCTGTACATCTACATAAGTTTGATTGAAGCCATTCTTGTATTACTGTATCATTAGCATCAGGGTGGATTTTAGATAGTGAATGACAAACCATTAAAAATCCAGAAGTGCAATAGCCACACTGAAAAGCAAAGTTTTCGACGAAAGCTTTTTGGATTGGTGCGTCCTTTAATCCCTCTATAGTCAGAACTTTTTTTCCTATAGCCTCTACTGTGAGCATTAGACAGGATTTTATAGGCCAATCATCTACTAGAACTGTACATGCTCCACAATCTCCATTTTCACATCCAGGCTTTGTTCCTGTAAGACCTAGTTTAGCTCTAAGAGTATACAGTAAGGTATCAGAAGGCTTCGTAAGCACCTCTCTATCCTCTCCATTTATATTTAAAGTTAAAACAGTAGGATTCAGTATCTCTAGCATTTAGCCTACCTCCTTAAATTTATCAAATAACTCAGATAGCATGTCATGCAGTATGAATTTTCTATATTCTGAAGAACCACTAATATCATTCAGTATCTTACCAGGTATATTTTCAATTGACTTTTTAATTTTTTCATCCCTAGATATTGAAGTATCATTTAGGATTCGTTCAATTTCCAATGATCTAACAGGGTATTCGCATAAGCCACTAAAGGCAACGAGAACCTTACCATTATCATTTAATGCGGACATTGTGATTAATGGATAATCTATTTTTTCGTTTTTAGTTCTTTTCACATGACTATAAGGCAGAGAAAGGAATCTTGCATCTATTATTACTTCAACTAGAATTTCATCTTCTGAAAGCTGAAGTTTTTTATCGAACAAATCCATTATTTGAACAGTCTTTTTACATACATTTCCTTGAATGACTACTCTACTATTAGATAGTAAGAGAGGTAAAATAGCTTCCTTGTATATAATGGTGCCCAGTAAATTTCCACCTAATGTAATTTTGTCCTGTATTGTATGGTCTGCTATTCTTTTAACTGCTAAGCTAAGAAGCGGAAAATAATTCTTTTCTGCAATATTGGTCAAGGTTACAGCAGAGCCAATTATTAAATTACCGTTTTTGAGTTCAAATGTATTACATTCTGGAATACCTTTAATATCTATCACTGCATCAGCATATCTATTAAACATCCTCGCCATAGATATAAATTCTGTTCCGCCTCCATAATATATGGGCTTTTTGCCAAGGGATATAAGATTATTAAATAGTTCTATGGCCTCTTCAACTGTAGTTGGCTTATAATATTCAAAATCAAATGGTATCATATTTACCTCCAGTCTTAGTCTTCCATATGGATTCTGGTGAGATAGGTAAAGTATCAAATTCAGCTTCTGCTGCTAAGGATAGTGCATTGGCAAAAGCAGAAGGCATTCCAAGTATGCCATGTTCTGCTATGCCTCTTATACCGAAGGGAGCATTTGTATCGGGTGTCTCCACGAAATCAACTATATATTCTGGATTTTCTCCAAATCTTAATAGTTTATAAGTTCTTAAGGAAGTATTTTCTAATATGCCCATAGAATTGTAGACAAACTCCTCTCTAGTTGCTAAACCTAATCCCATACTCATGCCACCCATGATTACTCCCTTTGCAGCCTTAGGATTGATTGCCTTACCTATATCTATGACTGTAGCGGCCTTTCGCAATCTATAGGAATAATTTTTAGGATTGTATTCTATTTCCACTGCTTGAGCACCTACAGACCAAGAGACAGCTGGTTTACCTATGCCAGTTTCTTTATCTAATTTGGTTAACTGTTTCATAATATAATTGCCTTTTCCAATCATCTGACCATATATGGATTCACCATTAGGATATTTGTAGCCATGTACTAAATTCTTAAATCCAATGAATTTAGTAGGATCATCTTTTGAATATACTTTTTGTTCCTCTATGTCTAAATCATCAGGAGAGCATTTTAAAGCCGCAGCACCTACTTCCTTCAATTGTCTTATCAAATCATCTGCGGCATTTATAACAGCATTTCCAACCATAAATGTTGTCATGCTTGCAACAGTTTTCCAATGCTTAGGGCTTATCTGAGTATCTACATCCATATAGACGTGAATATCATTTATGTCCATTTTCATTTTCTCTGCAAGTATTTGAGCTAAAGTCGTCTTCATACCAGGTCCAATTTCGGTAGCCCCAAAGTTTAGATTAATACTACCGTCGGCATTCAATGTAAGCACGGCACCAGAAGTAGCATTAGTAGGAGAATTAGGAGATTTCCAGAAGCATGAAATACCTTTAGCTATAATGGTATTTTTTTCAGTTTTTATCAATTGACCTTCTTCCCAATTAATACTCTCTTTTAATTTGTTAAGGCAAGCTTTGAGATTTCCCACATTGCTAAGTGTTATCTTGGCTTGTGTAGGTGAGGTATCTCCTTCTGTTATTGCATTTTTCATTCTGATATCAAAGGGATCCATGTTCAGTGCTAATGCTAGTTTATCAATGATTCTTTCAATGGGAAAAGTAAGCTGTACATGGCCGAAACCACGATATGATGTAACATAACAGTGGTTAGTATAGATACTATAAGAATCACAATGAATATTTTCAATATTGTATGGACCAGAACAGTTAGTGGCCATGGATTTTGCCATACGAGGACCAGTCCCAGTATATGCCCCACAATCAACATAGTATAGACATTCTAATGCCTTAATTTTACCATCATTTGTTGCCCCTAATTTAAGCTTAGCTTTAGTTCCAATATTAGATGGCCAAGTGGATATATCTTCTTCCCTAGGGCTTGCCATTCTAACCATTCTACCGCCAACTGCGGAAGAGGCAAGATATGCAAGAAATTCCATTTGTACACTAGCCTTCCCGCCAAATCCACCTCCTACTAATGGAACACGAACTATAACATTACCCTCAGAGCTTTGATATTGAGTACTTATTTCTTCTTTAACTGCAAAGGGACCTTGTGTTGATGTGTGTATAATTGTATTTCCATTTGGTAATATCTGAGCATTAGAATTTCTAGTTTCCATAGCTAAGTGGTCTGACTGTGGAAGGAAAAATTCAGATTCAATAACAATATCAGACTCTCCCCAAGCAACCTCCATATTGCCTTTTCTTATCTTCACATGATCTGCTATATTTGTATGAGATACAGGATATACTCGAGTATCAGGACAATAATAATATCCTAGATTTTCATGTACAAGAGGAGCATTTGGCTTTAAGGCATCAGATATGGAATTAACTATAGGTAGTGGTTCATATTCTATTTTAATAAGTTTTAGAGCTTTCGCAGCTTCTTGTTCGCTATTTGCTACAACTATTGCCACAGGCTCACCAAAATATCTAACTTTATCCTTTGCAATAGGTGGTCTATCATTGATAATAGATCCAACTAATACAGGTGTATAATCACCAGTAATTATGGCTTGAACACCTTTTGACTTTAAAGCTTCTTCAATATTGATGGATTTTATAATGGCATGGGCATGAGTGCTTGTTAATATTCTTCCATGTAAAGTTTCAGGAGTTAAGGTGTCGCCATTGTACTTTCCAGTACCTGTAACTTTATCCCAAGCTTCTTTTCGTATGGTGCTGACTCCGATCCTTTTCATATTGGGCATAGAACTTTCCTCCTACTTATGTAAAATTATTATTACTAAAATATTATTGCCATGTAAAGTTAAAGTATTCAAAAGTCTATGATTTCAACTACCCTTGAAAATAAAAAGTTTTTATTAAAACATTAATTTAGTAACTTCTTTTAAATTTATTGAGGTTAAGCTCTTTTCAAAGAATCAGAGACAAGTTGAAGCTTTCCTAATGGGTTATAAAAAATGCAATTGAATAACTAGATATTCGTATAAAAGAATAAGTATTAAACATAATAAGTATAGAACTATATAAGCATAGAATTATGAAAAGACCAGCTATTAAATGTCAAGAAATAATTTAATTTATTTTGCCTTGGTGATTA